>NZ_JAYGHC010000001.1:142779-159382 GCF_034932285.1 Cronbergia sp. UHCC 0137 | reverse complement strand
TTTCAACGCTTATTCCTTGCACTTGATTCACCTTTTTTCACCTTCCAACTCTTGATATATCTTCGTTTGAGATTTATTAAACAAGCCCTAAATAGAGTATTTTTAATTAACGAACCACAGAGGCACAGAGGACACAGAGGAATAAGGGTTTGAGAGAGTTTTTGGGTTAGGTTATTTAGTGTTTTATTTGGAAGTCCCTAAATTACTGTTTCTGTACTTCTCTAACTTAACAACCCTGACGAAATTTTCTAATGGCTTCTAGGGGTGAAGATAATAATAAACAACTACTCAACAAAGATAAATCTAATTCTGGTAGCAATTCACTTTTAACGACTTTTTCATATTCCTGTTCTCGTAGACAATAAACCTCAATAACTCCATCTTTCCAAAACTAAACTTCTGGAATTTGCATTAATTTGTATTTCTGTAATTTGATGGGACTACCGCTAGTAATGACGACTTCAATACATAAATCTGGTCTATCTTTATCTCTTCCAAAACAATAAGATAAGTCTGCTTGATAATCGACTATACCGGGAATAACTTGATTAAAACTACCACTGGGGAAAAATTCAATTTCCTTGATTTCAAAATAGATAATTAACAAGCCAGCGATTAAGCCACTAATAGCTTCATGCAATTTTCCAACACCCACAATTTCTAAAACTCCTTGACAATAAAATAAACGGACTCCTGGTAAATTTGCAAAGCTGTTTTGAATGTCTTTGAATTTTTCCCAACTTAAACCATATCTAAAAAAATGTTGTTCTTGTTGTGGTAAACTAATAGAAGTTTCTAAGGCTTGAGTCATATTATTTATCCCTTCCTGTAGTTAATTAGGACTTACACAAAATATCTATCAAAACCTCATTTCTCTGTGAACTCTGTGCCTCTGTGGTTAGTTTTTCAGTGATTTGTGCGTAGGTCTTATTAATATTAAGTCATTACCAAATTATCCCGATGAATTACTGTTTCTGCACCTGTATAACCTAAAATTTCTGGAATTTCATGAGAACGATGTCCACGAATTTTTTGTAATTCTTCGCTGTTATAGTTGACTAATCCCCTGGCAATTTCGTTACCATGACGATCGCACAATTGCACTGCTTCTTGAATATCAAATTCCCCTTCTACAGCTTCTATCCCCGCAGCTAACAAGGATTTCCCCCCTTGAGAAATGGCTGTTATTGCCCCTTCATCTAAATATAACTTGCCCGCAGGTACTAAACCATAAGCAATCCAGCGTTTTCTGGCTGAAGTTGGTTCTGGTTGCGGTTCAAAGTGTGTGCCGATCGCTTCCCCTTGGATAATTTTTTCGATATTCTGGGGATAGCGTCCCTGGGTAATCACAGTTCTCACACCGGCAGCGATCGCAATTCTGGCTGCTGAAATTTTTGTTACCATCCCCCCAGTCCCCCATTGAGAACCCTGTCCCCCAGTTTGGATTTCTGCTAATTCTTTCATACTACTTACCAAGGTGATCGGTCTAGCATCCGGTACAGAACGGGGATCGGCAGAGTATAATCGATCAACATCGGTGAGCAAAAATAGCCAATCTGCTTCTACTAAACTGGCTACTAATGCAGACAGGGTATCGTTATCGCCAAATTTCAGTTCTTCCACTGCTACGGTATCGTTCTCGTTGACGACGGGTATCACCCCCAACCCCAACAGTTCTTGAAAGGTGTTATAAACGTTAAGATAACGGCTACGTTGTACTAGGTCGGCGCGAGTTAACAAGACTTGGGCGATAGGTTGTTGGAGAATGCTAAATAAATCATCATAAACACGCATTAACCTACCTTGTCCCACTGCTGCTACCGCTTGTTTGAGGGCGATCGCTTTCGGCCGTTCCTTTAACCCCAGTCGCGCACAACCCACCCCCACCGCACCAGAGGAAACTAGAATTACTCGATGTCCTTGCTGTCTTAAATGACAAAGGGTTTCCGTTAAAGTCGCAATGGTAGAAAGAGCTAATTGTCCCGTTTCTGGTTGGGTGAGGCTAGAAGTACCAATTTTAATAACGATAGTTTTAGTCATTTGCATACATTAAGAGCCTTAATGGTTTTTTCTTGCCTAAGTTCGTAATTCACAAGGCTCGATTTCCCATCCTTGTTTCTTGACTCTCTCGGTTGCAAGCCGCGCTAGTTTTTCTGCAACTTTCCTAAAAGTGTTTTTATTCGTGTAATCAGGAGATGGTTCAATTTGTGCATGAGCCAGATTTTCATCTGTTGGCCTTGAGCAAACATCAATTTTGTAAACAAAAAGTTGATTACCTTTGGCATCACTCTGAACAATACTATCTATTGCTCGAACTTCCCCGGCAATTAGACTTATGATACCGTCATTTGGGTTTTTTTGTGTATATTTTGGGTTGAAGCCACAAAGTTTTGCTCTGTCAACAGAAGGAGCTTGATTTCTATCTGTAAATGCCTGGGAGCTAAGTTTTAATTCAGATTCTTCAAAGCGGTAATATTTATTTAAGCCGCCAAAAACACACCGATACAATAGCTCATCATTTGTAACTACATCAATCACTACAAACCTCTATGAAATTAGCCATTTCCAGAGATTTGTCAGTTCAGCAGGTGATGTTGCTGAACCATCTTCCATTTCGTGATCAATGTCAGTTCCCCAAACTTTGATATACTCCACAGTATTATCTAGTATATAAACAGTGAGTTTTTGATTTTTGTGCCACCATTCAAAAACTATTTCTGAATCAATACCTAAATTTACCAGTGGCTCACTCCACCACATTTGGTTTAATCCAACAACTTCGCGTAGTAACTCTAACCATTCTAAAGTGTATTGATAAGTTTTACTGTCCGCTCCTAGTTCAGCAATTCTTCTCTGAGTTTTGTGAATTAGTGAACGTTTTTGAGGTGGAATTGATATCGACATAACGTCACATTTTCAATCAACTATAAATTCAAAACGAAAAATAATTAATTCTGACTCCTGACTAATATCATACAGCGCCATTCCCTCTATAGTGAAGGATGACGCTGTACGGGTTTATAGTTATTTTGTATCGCCTGGGTCTTTGAGCTTGACCCGATGTTATTAATACCTATTGTATCGGCAATTTTTATCTTCAATAATATTTCTTAATTATTTCTTTAGATTTATCTTCCTGATCATGGATCAATCTTTCTATGCTTAGGAGTAATAGTAGCTCCCAATACCTCTGATACCCACACCTCCAAGTTACGGATAGGATGAGAGCGCAAAGCATCTTCAGGATGGACAATCGGTTCTACCAAAATAGTGAACATACCTAAACGGTTGCCGACTATGACATCGGTAAATAAGCGATCGCCCACCATTCCCACTTGATGTACAGGGAGATTCATTCCTTCCAGTGCTGCTCTAATTTTGCGGCGTGATGGCTTGGCCGCGCCGAGGTAATAAGGTAAATTGAGGGAACGGGCAATCCCACCAATTCGCGTTTCACTCAGATTATTACTGACTAGCCATAATGCAGCGCAAGTACGGACTTGTGCCACCCAATCCTCCAATTCTGGGGAAGCGGTTCTGGTGGTAATGGGTACTAAAGTTTCATCTACATCCAACACCAAACCTTTCAGCCCATATTGTTGAATAATATCTGGTGTCAGGCTTAAAACCGAACCTTCTAAAATCAAGTCAGGCTGTAAAAGATTGTTCAACTTCATAACTATTCAAATTATTATTTCTGTAATACCCAGATTCCCGACTCCTCAAGGAAATCGGGGATGTATTGACCTACTTATTCAACTTCGTTAAACAAATGTTCTTCAAGTAGTGGTTGGACTTGACGGAACTCTTCAGGAGAAAGTAGTTCTGGTTCACCTGTTTTGTTAATCCGGGCAAAAAATAGCAGTGGATCAAGGGGTGTATAAACTGCATACTCTTGATCTTCATAGTAGAAGGTGGTGAGTAACTGTAGTTGTTCTGGTTCTAAATTGGCTTCTTCATCTTCAATTTCTAAGGTGAAAAGTTCCGATTCTTCCACAGGGGGTAACTCACCGGCGACGGTTAAAGCGTAGGCTGTATTTTTAACTACCAGGTTTTGTTCCGAGAGGACTGCTTGGGCGGTGGCAAAAATTTTGTCTATTATGGCATCATCTTCGACCAAAACGGCTTCTTCTTCTTCACCTTCATCTTGCCAAGCAAAGATTTCTATAGGTGAGTCTATAGGCAGCAGTAAAACATATTCTTGGCCATCAACGGCGAGGGAATGCTCAATATAACATTCGAGCGATCGCCCTTGTTCATCAGTTAAAGTGATGGAACCAGATTGAGCGTGATCATTTTCTTCAGGAAATTGGGAGGAAACCATAGGTGCATTATGTAACTTTATTAATATCCGTAACTATGTAAATCACTTGACTATTTAATCACAGCCAATGTCAACTGACAAGTTGGATATAGAGTTGAGTAGTAGTTTTCAGAATACCACGATGAACAGTATCAATCCTCAGCAAATACTACTGATCGTTTAGAGGTGATGCGTCTGGCATCTAACCACTGTTGTAAAATCAAGGCTGCGGCTTTGCGATCGATCAGTGCTTTATTTCGTGATGGCGAGATTTTTTGAGCGATCATCAGTTGTTCTGCTTGTACAGAAGTTAATCGCTCATCCATATATTCCATCGGTAATTGGAGAGCCTTAGCTAGTCTTGTCGCAAACTTTTGGACTTGACGGGCTTGAAATCCCAAAGATCCATCCATTGAATATGGTAGACCAACTACTAAAATTTGCACTTGGCGATCGCTCACTATTTGCTGTATTTGCTCTACATCCTCTTGAAAAGACCGACGCTCAATCGTAGTGATTCCCGTAGCAATCAAACCAGTTCCATCACACCCAGCAATACCAATGCGTTTACTACCCACATCAAATCCCAAGGCTGATATCAACGATTTTGATTGCTGCTCAACCATTACCTAATTCTTCTCCTGGGGTGGGTCTATTAACTCAGAATGAGACATATCTAACTGGCTATTCAAAGAAACAGACTCTATTTTAATTGGTAATGGGTGTTCTGATTTCACCTGCTGTCTTTGTTTTGCCCATGACATCCCACCTGGTATGGGTTTACGGGCTGGTTGTAGTCCCTGTAAAACCTCCGTCCATTGGATTCCTTCCAAAGACACAAATTTTGATTCCCGTAGCTTATGCCAAACCGAACGGGACATAATCAAAGTATGTTCTACGCGCTTCGCCCCAATTCGCTCTAAATATGCTTCTCTCTCTGGCTGATAATCAGAAGAAGCCAACTGTAACCCTTGCTGGGGGAAATCTTGGACAATACTCGCTAATTGGGACAATAATTCTGGATACAACCAAGTATAAGCCGGGTGAACCGTCAATGTAGCAACATGGGGATTTTCCCCCTTCCTATCCAGTTGTACCTGAAAATAACCGATCGCTGCTTTACGTTGAGATTCAAACACATATCCACTAACTACTTCAGTTTTCGTCATCCACTGCTTGATACCATCAGTTAAAGCGCCAAACAAGCTAGTTTTAAAATCGTGGGTATGACGGTCAAAAACTTGACGCACCAAAGGCGGCATTGATGCTGTATCTAATTGGTACAGTAATTGGGCATCAGCATTACTCACTGGTAAAAGATTGGGTAAATCTGGTTCGGCTCGTGCCAATTCAGCCAGCAACTCTGGGCTAATTTCCCAGTAGGTCATTTCTGCCAGTCGCTGAAACCCATTTTGCCGATACAGTGCTAATGCCTCCATATCATTGACATTAACTTCTAATACCCAGGTACGAGCTTCTAAAATTGATTCAAAGCAATGGCGTAAAAGTTGAGAACCTATGCCTTGTTTATCAGCAGTACAATCTAACATCACCCGATCAATGCGCCAGGTGCTACGAGTGCGGTTAAATGGTGAAACTTGAATCATCCCTAGTAGCTTGCGCTCTTGTTCTGCTACATAGCCACAAAAGCGATATTTCCACGGGTTGGGAAACCAACTGAAAAATTTAATCAGCCCATACCAGTGACGTAGCCATTGCATCTGGTGCATGGCAAAGGAGCTTTTCTGGGGAGAGAGGTCTGTGAATGACTCTTGAGCTAGACGTTCAATGCCGTCTAGATCCCGGTATTGGAGTGGTCGGATAACCACGCTGCTGAGGTTTCGAGGAAGTAGTGAAGTCATTTTGATTCAAGCCGCCATTTAGCCTTTAACAACTGTGATGGGTGAGGTACTGCTTTAATAATCTTAACGGCTTTCTGCTCTGAGCTATTGCTCCGAAAGGGTGATTTTCGTAACTAATTACTTAAAAAAAGTATAAACAGCAGAGACTGTAAGGACACTATCCAGTGTTGATCTAACAATATCTACTGTTATTATATAGCAATTTTGCTGAAATTTATGTATAATCTACAAACATTGGCGAGAAACTAGCTTCTCAAAGTTAGCTTGGGTTTGGTGGAGTAGTTGCTGACGACTATCTCCTATGGTTTGTTTAAGGGTTGGAACCAGGTTGCGAGCTTGAAGAGTCATGTGCAACTGTAGGTGAGCAACGTATTCGCTAAAGTCTTGGTTTTCTTCTACAGATGCGCCCGTTAATAAGTTTGATTCCATTGCCACTGTGTTCTCCTTGGTGAATGTTGTGCTATTGGATAACATTATCAAAAGTTATCATGTTTATTCTGATTAGGTTATCAATTTGCAACGAAGTGTAATAGTTTTGGGCAGGGGGCAGGTAACACTCCTATACCATTATTCCGGAAACAGGAGCTAATGTCAGAAAACCTAAATATGGATTTCTCTGTAACTAGCTCATGAGCAACCAGATGATTGGGAAAGTATTACACGGGCAGTACCAAGTTCTTCAGGGTCTGAGTGCTGGAGTATTTGGACAAACATACATCGCCATAGATTTACATTACCCCGAAAAACCCAAGTACGTTGTCAAACAGCTAAAGGTTAACCATTACCAATCTAGCTACTATTTTGACTACCTCAGATTACGTTTTTTAACTGAAACTGAAACTCTCAAGCATTTGGGAAAACATAACCAAATTCCTGAACTCATTACTTGCTTTGAAGAAAATGAGCGATATTATTTGGTACAAGAATTTATTCCCGGACATCCCTTAACTGAGGAATTACCTCTTTATCCCCATGGTGGAAGATATTGGAGTGAGGGTGAAGTTTTAGTATTTCTAGAAGATGCTTTGGAGATTTTAGAATTTGTTCACTCTCAAGGCTTTATTCACTGCGATATTAAACCAGAAAACTTAATTAGACGTGCTGCTGATGGTAAGTTGGTTCTGATTGACTTCGGCTCAATTCAGCCTATAGATTTTACTACTGATTTAGAATCATCTATTGATCAGATTCCTCTCACTTCTTTGGGTTATATTCCACCAGAGCAATTTATTGGGCAAACAAAACCCAATAGTGATCTTTATGCTTTGGGAATGGTTGCTATCCAAGCTTTAACAGGATTAGCACCTCTACAGTTACAGGTTGATCCTGCCACCAATGAAATTATGTGGCAATCTCAAAATAATCCAGTTGATGATGATTTGGCGGCTGTTCTGAGTCAAATGATTCGCTATGATTACAAAGAACGCTTTCAATCTGCAACTGAGGCACTACGGGTAGTTAGGCAGGTAAAATGGGGAATACGGCCAGCAAAAAAATTAGGTTTAAATTCTCAATTATCTCTAGAAGTAGTTGTTAATAAAAATTATAATTTCCCGTCTCCTACTGTACCTGAAAAATCATCTTCATTACTGGCAGGATTGAGATTAGGACTGACTATTAATTCTTTGGTGATAGGGTTAGGAATATCTTCTTTAGTCAAAAATTCTCTCAATTATTCAGAAACAGATGTTTTACATCAAGCTAGGGAAGAGTACCAAACTGGAGATCTACAAAAAGCAATTTCGTTGGCTGAATCTATCCCTGCTCATAGTAATGTTTACCCTGAAGCTCAATCTAATTTGACGGAATGGCAAAGACAATGGCAAACTGTTTCTGAACAGTATTTATTAGCTGAAGCAGCTTTAAATGAGGGTAGGTGGTCTGATGTATTGCGTCATGCTTCAAAAATTCCCAATAATTCCTATTGGCAACCTCAAGCTAACAATTTAATTAAGCAAGCACAAATTAATATTCAAGCACAAACACAAGATTTATTGAGTAAGGCTTATCAAAAAGCAGAAAATAGAGATTTTTCGGCTGCTTTATACTATCTGCGTCAAATTCCTCCAGAAAGTTATGCTGGTACTTTAGTTCAACGTAAGTTAGTTGAGTATAGTCAGAAAAGACAAATGAGAGCAGGTTATTTTTTGCATGAGGCTATTAAAAAAGCATCTGTTAATGATTTTGGAGGTGCTATAGAATTACTCAAAAAAATTCCCGAAGATTCTACTGTTTATCAACAAGCTCAAATTAAGTTGCGTGAATATTCTCAAAAGGTAAATAGTCAGGGCAATAATGGAGAATTAACTATATCTAATTTAGTTTCAATTTCCAATTCTCAAGCTACGTCTTTACAACAAAAAGATCATCTCCTTGAAGTCAATATTGGTTTAAGTAGGTAAGTAGATAGACAAGCTATACAACTATGAATTTCAACGAGGAGTTCTCAAAAAGGGGATAATTGAAGAACGCAATTTTTCTCCTTGCAGTTGACTTTGAGCTTTGTTCCGTGCGTCTATTGCTTGTTGATAGTTAGATTTGTATTTAAGTGCTTGATCATAGGAAGCGATCGCACTCTCGTATTGTTTCAAATTTAACAGTACATTGCCTCTACTATACCAGCTTTCATAATGATTTGGTTGATAACGAACTGCTTTATTATATGATGACAAAGCCTCTTGATATTTTTGCAAAATATATTGAGAGTTTCCTAAACTATACCATACTAAATGATCATTTTTCTTTAAATTAATTGCCTGATTATAAGATGTAATAGCCTCTTCATATCTTTGAATTTGATGTAATAACCATCCCTGATTATACCAAGCCTGATAATTTTTAGAATCATATTTAATTACTTCTCTAAATGAAACTATTGCCTCTGGATAACGTTGCAAAGCCATCAGTATATTACCTCTTGATAACCAAGCTAGGTAATGATTGGGTTTATACTGCACTGCTTTATCATAAGCCTTAAAAGCATCTTCATAGCGATTTAAGTTAACTAGAGAATTTCCCAAGTTATACCAAGCTGTTTCTGCATCTGGTTTTAATTCTACAGCTTTGTTATATGCTATGATTGCCTGTTCATAATCTTTTATATCTTGCAACGACAAAGCTTTTTTGTACCATAAATCATAATTGTCTGGTTGTAAATTAATTGCTTGCTCATAAGATTTTACTGCATTAACATATTGATTTAATTTTCTAAATGTGTCACCTTTACCTTGCCATGCTTCTGGATAATTTTCCTCTAATTGTAAGACTCGATCAAAAGCAGAAATTGCCTCTGAATAGCGTTGTAAATTTACTAAAGTAAAGCCCCGATTCAACCAAGCTTCTAAATAATCTGGCTGAATTTGTATAGCTTGATCATAGGCTATTAATGCTTCTGGATATTTTTTTAATGCAAATAATGCCTTACCTTGACCATACCATCCTGCTGAATAATTGGGTTTAATATTCACTGCTTCTTGATAAACAGCCAAGGCTTCTTCATATCGGTGTAGCTGTAAAAATGTAATTCCCTGTTTATATAATTCTGTGGCATTATTCGTATTAACACGATTGAAAATAAATATAGATATCGTTATTCCTAAAGCGACAAAGATTGTTGTGAATATAAGTTTGGGAAATATATCTTTGGAAATTTTAAAAGAGGTGATATTATTGAGTGGAACAGATGCCGGTGCTAAAGCTATGGTTTGAGGAATTGTTTGATTTAATTGTTGTAATGCTTGTAATGCAATTGTGGCTGAAGCATAACGTTGACGAAAATCATAACATACCATTTTGTCAATAAATTGGGCAAATTCTGGAGAGACTGTGGCATATTTTCGCCAAATAATTTCATGATTTTCAGGATCTTTAGTTATTTGTTCTGGTAATAATCCTGTTATGGCTTGAATAGCAATAATTCCCAAGGCATAGATATCGCTGCTAAATTTGGGGTTTCCTTGTGCCTGTTCCCCAGGAATATATCCAGGTGTGCCAATGGCGACGGTTGCTTTAGTTTCTCCTGTGGAAGTAATAACTTGGGTAGTGATTTGTTTAACTGCTCCAAAATCAATTAAAATTAATTTGCCGTCTTGTTCCCGTCTCAAAATATTTCGAGGATTGACATCACGATGAATTACTTTTTGATCATGGACAAAGTGTAATATTTCCAAAATTTCTTGTAATAGAAAAATTATTTGATCTTGAGTGAAAATTTTTCCTGGTGTTAATTCATTGCTTAAACTATGTCCGGTGATTAATTCTTGGACTAAATAAAATTCTGCGTTTTCTTCAAAGTAAGCTAAAAGTTGAGGAATACGTTCATGAGTTCCTAACTGATATAAAACCTGCGCTTCTGTGTCAAATAGCCGTCTAGCTGTTTCTAATGTTGCTGTATTATTAACCTGTGGCTTGAGTCTCTTGACGACACACTGAGGTGAACTGGGTAATTGAGTATCACAAGCTATATAGGTTTCCCCAAATCCCCCACCTCCTAAATGATTAATAATTTGGTATCTGCCAGCAAGTGTATTTCCTATCATCTCAGTTGCCTAGTAGACTGTAATATTAACTCATTACAATCTTGGCACAGAGAAAGAGGAAAGGGAAAAATGGGGAGATTCAGAGAAATAATTAATTTACATTTACATATTATTGAAAATCTTGATCAATGATTCCTATTAGCGATCGCCTGTGGTATGCTCGTCGGGAACGTTGATGCAAATAGAACCACACCGATGAATTTTTTTGATAAAAAGACTAAGATATATGGTAATATCCTATAAATTTCCACACTACAGCCATGTCACAAATCATTCTTGCTGAACCTAGTGTGAAACTGCCTCCTACCCAGGCAGAACTTCCCTGTGATGACGGTATTCCCATGGAAACGCAACGCCATAAAATGCAAATGGATATACTCATTGATACCCTGTGGCCTTGGTTAGAATCCAGGTCTGATGGGTATGTGAGTGGAAATATGTTTGTTTATTTCAGCTTGGAACAAGTAAAAAATCAAGATTTTCGGGGTCCAGATTTCTTTGCCGTTTTAGGAGTTCCCAAAACAGAACGTCGGTCTTGGGTGGTATGGGAAGAAGGGAAACCTCCTGATGTAGTTATTGAGTTACTGTCTGACAGCACAGCATCTCAAGATAAAAATGAGAAAAAACTCATCTACCAAAATCTACTCCGTGTTCCCGAATATTTTTGGTTCGACCCTTTCAACCCTGACGATTTAGCCGGTTTCTATCTCAACCGTGGACTCTATCAACCTATCGCCCCCAATGCTGAAAATCAACTGGTAAGTCAATCGTTAGGTTTAGCACTTGTACGTTGGCAAGGTACATACAGAGGTGTGGATACTACTTGGTTACGTTGGCAAACGTTAGATCAAAAATTATTGCCCACATCTCAAGAAATGGTGGAAGCAGAACGCCAAAATACAGAAAAAGAACGCCAAAATACAGAAAAAGAACGCCAAATTGCAGAACAAGCACAACAACGTGCAGAACAAGCAGAAACTCAACTTAGACAAATAACAGTAAGTTTATTCCAAAAAGGGATGACTTTAGAAGAAATAGCAAAATTAACAGGACTAAAAACATCGGAAGTGCAAAGTATTGTGTATACACAGCAATCACTTTAACTTTTTTGTTTCCTCCCTAAGAAGCGACATTAACGCCAACCTAACCAGCGTAAACAAGGGATAATCAGGTAGTAACTAATACCTAAACAAAGACTGATTAAGCTACCTATAAAACCAAAAAAAGCTATAGGTGGGAATATTTCTAACAAGTTTGGTTGGGTTGAAAAATGGAGGATGGGGAGTGGTAAATTTAAACGAATTAGTCCAGTTAAAATATTTGCGCTGCCTAAAGATGCAATTAAAGCATAAGCTAGTTGATGGGTGCGGAGACCTAAACCCAAAATTAGCAGAGAAACTGAGATCAATATCCATGCTAATAACCCCTCCTTGCTATGATGGGGTTGGATGAACTGCCAGACTATCCAGCCAAAACTATAGCTAATTGCACCAATAAGGGAAGAGGTTAAAAGTCTTGGCTTTTGGCCAAAACAACCGGAGACACTTAATCCCCAAGCTGTTCCTAAACCAGCGCAGGCATAGACTAATATTTCAGATGTTGAAGTTGTTTGGGTATTAGCTAGTAATTGGGGTAGTTTAAGAGCTATAAATTCCAGAATATTTTGGTGTAATCCATTGTAGGCGTTGCCCAATTTAGTTTGATATGCGAAAATAAATCCAGCGATCGCCCCAATTCCTGCCCCCATACTACTAAGAAACATTGCCCACATTGTGGCCACGCAAGCAATCAAAAAATTGAATATTGACTGAACTGTAAATACAGTAGCATCATTTAAAGCTTGGAACAGTTTTGCTAATTGCCCTGATAATAAAGTTAAGACTTGCTGTACATTGTTCCCTAGTTGGGTCAATAACCCTGACTGTGGTGATGATTTTAATATCTTTTGTAATCTTCTTTGAATAATGGCTGCATGACCAGGACGCGATCGCACATCTTCCTGTATCATCTGATCTAGCAATTCTGCTAAACGAGGGTCAACATTGCACCGATTACGCCAAAGCAATTTCCCAGTAATCGGATCTTCTAAATCCTGGGGACACTTACCTGTGAGCAATTCTATCATTGTCCGCCCTAAAGCGTAAAAATCAGCCGCAGGACCCACATTACCCCCAACTACCTGTTCTGGTGGACTGTATCCAGAGGAGTATAAGCGCGTGGAAGGGGAGTGCGATCGCAATATCATCCCACTAAATTGTTTAGCCCCACCAAAATCAATTAATACTAACTGTTCCGCTTGCAAAATCGCTGTGGGTGCAGGGCTACGCAGCATTAAATTAGAAGGTTTAATGTCCCGATGAATAATTTGCCGTTTGTGCAATTCCTGTAAAATTTTCACGGCTTGGGAAAACCAGTTCAGCACTGCATCTTCTGGACATCCTTGAGGATAACTTCTGCGGATTTCTTCTAAAGTCTGTCCATCAATTTTTTCCATCACCAAACAAGCCAACTGGTGTGGTTTAGGAATGGTTAAATTTAGCTGAAAATATCCATCAGCGTCAACTCTAGGCACACCAGGATGGCGAAAATTACTTAAAACTTCCGCTTCTTGAATAAATAATTCTAGGGCTTTAGATGATTCTTCCACTAACACCTTTAGCACTTTTTCTGTTTGGGTCTTTTCATCCCAAACTGTGTAAATTTGGGCAAAACCACCAGACCCCAAGGGATTGAGGGGATAATAACGGTCTAACAACTGTAACGATGTGCCACAGCTATTACAAAATTTGTTTCCCCAGGGTTGGGGATAAGGACGCTGACAATAAGGATTTATGCAGTGAACGGCACTCTGAGTTACCTGGGTCAAAACCACGAAATTACAAAGGCTGAATGAATTTTAGCACCTTTTAGGGATTATAGCTTAAAAATGAAAATTATAATCTTATTCTATGTGGATTTTTGTTAGAGCAATTTACAAATATGTTGCCAAGTATACAGAATTTTTAATAATTAAATAATCTAATTCAGGACTTTTATCACCAGTTGAATATCTTTTTTTAATTATTTTCAATTAATTTAAATTTGTGATGTTAATTACTACAAGGCGCATTTTTTTAGCTATAAAATGTGGTTCTAAGAAGTTAGTAACAACAGGCAAATTTATTTTAAATGGTTGTGTAGCTAAAGCTTCAAAACTCAGTTAATTGTCCCAGTTATTTTTCACTCTCTCAGGTAATAATATGACTTACAATTCTGAAGAAATGCAACAGATTCTCCAAAAGGCTTTTGTCCGTAAGCAAAAAGGAGAATTTTCACGGGAACAGATTATAGAAATTGCTTCAGAATTAGGTGTTTCAACAGAATCGCTGCAAGTTGCTGAACAGGAATGGTTAATACAAGAAGTAGATATGAAAAAGCGGCAGAAATTTAATACTCACCGTAAAAGAGAGTTCAAATCACACCTAATTTCTTTTATGGGAGTAAATGGGTTGTTGATTTTGATTAACTTGTTCACAAGTCCTGGATATTTTTGGGCAATTTTCCCCATTTTGGGTTGGGGATTAGGTTTGTTCTTTCATGGTATGAAGGCTTATAAAACTCAAGGAGAATTATATGAACATGATTTTCAGCAATGGTGTGAAGGATTGCAGAAGAAATAAATATAGCAGGAGTCAGGAGGCAGGAGGCAGGAGGCAGGAGGCAGAAGAAAGTTAGGAGGAATAATTCTTTACGCTGCTTCCTGTTCCCAAAGTTAATCCTGTTAATCCATTAATCCTTTACTTCTTTCCCAGCCTAAAATTATCTTCTTTCTTCCTTCGCGTCCTTCGCGTCTATCCCTACGGGACGCTACGCGAATGCGGTTCATTTAATCCATATTCTTTTGGTGTATGACAAGCTATAAAAAATCAAAGGGGTAGTTGTAGAACCACCCCTTATTCACCTCTTATGTAAGATTTACTAGCAGGACCCCGGACTTTATAATTACTTGGCTATATTAACAATTTCGGAACTAGCTAATGTGGGAGTTGTGAAGATTTGCGAGTACAAATTTGTTGGTTGCTGACGAGCTACAACTGGCAGAACTTGACGAGCATGAGCCGCAACTTCAACTGTTTTCACATCATAGGTTTGTGTAACTAACTTAGGATAGAAACCAATCCCAATGATAGGAATTAACAAACAAGCAGTGATAAACAATTCCCGTGGTTTAACATCAGATACTACAGCATCTAAATGTAATTCTTGATTTTGCTCACCGTAGAACACTTGACGCAGCATGGAGAGTAAATAAATGGGTGTCAAAATTACGCCAATTGCTGATAGGAAGATGACTACAACTTTGAAACTAGAACTGTAAACATCACTGGTGGCGAGTCCTAAGAATACCATCAATTCACCAGCAAAGCCACTCATTCCTGGTAAAGCCAGAGAAGCCATTGAACCAATAGTAAACAAAGCGAAAGTTTTGGGCATTACTTTGGCTATACCGCCCATTTTATCCATCATTAAGGTGTGGGTGCGATCGTAAGTTACACCAGAAAGGAAGAATAAACTAGCAGCAATCAAACCGTGGGAAACCATCTGTAACACAGCACCGCTAATACCGATTTCTGTGTAAGAAGCTATCCCAATCAAGACAAACCCCATGTGGGCAATAGAAGAATAAGCCAAACGGCGTTTGAGGTTGGTTTGAGCAAAGGCACAACAAGCACCGTAAACTATATTAACTACTCCTAATACTGCTAAGACTGGAGCGAAAACAACGTGGGCATCTGTTAACATTTCGACGTTGAAGCGGATTAGGGCATAACCACCCATTTTTAACAACACACCAGCCAAAATCATCGAACCGGGTGCAGATGCTTCACCGTGGGCATCAGGCAACCATGTATGAAAGGGAAAGATTGGTAGTTTTACACCGTAGGCTATTAAGAAACCTGTATATAGTGCCAGTTCTAAGGCTTGGGGATATTCTTTCATTCCCAATTCTGTCATGTTGAAGGTGAAGTTATCACCAGAGAAGGCCATTGCAAAACCAGCTACGAGAATAAATATAGATGCTGCGGCGGTGTAAATAATAAATTTGGTAGCTGCATAGCGGCGGTTTTGTCCTCCCCAAATGGAAATTAGCAGGTAAACGGGTACTAGCTCGATTTCCCACATTAGGAAGAATAATAGCAAGTCTTGGGCGAGGAATACGCCTAGTTGGGCGCTGTACATCACCAACATGATTCCATAAAATAAACGCGGCTTGTTGGTTACTTTCCAAGCCGCGAATACTGCGAGGGTGTTGATTAAGCCTGTTAATAAGATGAGGGGCATTGACAACCCATCAACTCCAACTGACCAATTTAAGCCAATTTGGGGTATCCAAGGGTAGTTTTCTACAAGTTGGAGTGTGGAACTTTGGAAGTCATAATTTTGCCAAAAGGCAAATATCATCAGTGCAAAGTCTGCAAAGGCGATTCCTAATGTGTACCAGCGTACTGTTTTGCCTTCTTTGTCGGGTATGAAGGGGACGGCAAGGGCAGCCACCAAGGGTAAGAAGATGATGGTTGATAACCAGGGCAGTTCTATCGGATTCATCATGTTTGATAATCTATTTTGGGTTTCGCTTTTGTTTTCATTATATTAAGGAATCCTGAGTTTTGTAAAGTTTTTTGTAGATAAATTCCTGATCAAGGGTTTTATTAGTAACAAATACTCATTAGCTCCTCTCGGCTTCTATTCTAAAAGTAAAGTTTTGTAACGTCAAGAAAAAAACGGTAACTAATGTCACCGTTTTCAGTTATATTTATTCACTAAATTTAGAAATATGTCTAGGATTTACGCACTGTACAAAATGCAGATGATATTTAGGGGTTGCGGAAAAAGTCTTTTCGTTAGGGCTAGGAGTCAGG
>NZ_JAYGHC010000001.1:139994-142417 GCF_034932285.1 Cronbergia sp. UHCC 0137 | reverse complement strand
TTCTGTCAGTGACGGGATAATTCTAGTAAACCCACTAAATGTTCTGCTAATTGGCTTAAACGGGTTTCTAGGTATTGCTTTCGTCCCAACATTTGTCGTAATCTTTGATGACGTGCGATCGCCATACTCACCGCAGCAACTTGATCAACTGGACAGGGACGTGACCAAACTCTCCCCGTATCATCCACACCAAATAGTTGGTATCCAGTCCGCATTGATGATCCCTGGTCATTTCCACAAATTTCTTCGACAAAACCCATCAGACGCTCAACTTCTGCATGGCGCAATGTAGCTTTTCCTGGTGGTTCTGGTTCTTGAACAGAGGATTCTAACCAACCATTAACAATGGGTCCTTCTAAGTAAATATCTTGAATTTGTTGAATAATTTCTTGTAATTCTTTTTGCCAGTTGCCTACATTATTTTGAATTTCTTGCAAGAGATTCATCGCTAAAGCTGGATTTGCTCTGTGCCTATGGTTACTAAAGCTGGGGGTTTTAAATTTAGGTAAATTAGGCGTTTTAGTACCAATTTCTTGGGTAGAAAAGGTTTTTACAGAGTCATGGTGGGGAAATATATTTGGTTCTGAGTCGGATTGATCAACCGTATTTTCTTCCCCAGATTCTTTAATTCTGGTACTGATTCTAAAAGAAAATGAGTGTTTGCTCACATCACCTATTTCTTCTACAACAGTGCCACGAGTTCCTAAATCATGTAAAGTGGCTTCAATGCGTTTTAAACCTGTTTTCATAAAAAATGCTGGTATGGGGGAATGTTAGGATATAAACTAATGATCAAACCCAGACACCAAAAGAGTTTCTACCCTGTTGCCTGTCGTCTACTATATAAATACTATATTACGACATTGGATGAGTAGCGTTATTTTAGTGACAGGTCCGGCACGTTCGGGCAAAAGCGAATGGGCAGAATATCTGGCTATGCAGTCGGCAAAAGCGGTTGTTTACGTTGCCACAGCGACCGAAAACCCAGATGATCAAGAATGGCAAGAACGCATTCATCAACACCAACAACGCCGTCCCCAAGATTGGCTAACTTTGTCTGTACCTGTGGAACTTGCGGCAACTCTCGCTGATGCCAAGCCGAATACTTGCCTGTTGGTTGATTCCTTGGGAACTTGGGTAGCTAATTTGTTAGAAGAGGATGATGCAAGCTGGGATAAAATTTTAGCACAATTGCTAGAAACAGTCCAGTTAGTGGCGGCTGATTTGGTATTTGTGGCAGAAGAGACGGGTTGGGGGGTAGTTCCAGCTTATCCGATGGGGAGAAAATTTCGCGATCGCTTGGGTGGGTTAGTCCGGCAATTAGGGATAATTTGTGATATTGTTTATTTAGTTACTGGTGGATACGTTCTCAATCTCAGCGTTCTGGGTTCACCGTTGCCATCATCAAGTTCTTAATTTAAAGTTTCCTGATCAGCATCTAAGATAAAGCTATGGCAACCAAACAAGAAGTTAAAGAATATCTTGCCTACTGGTTTCAATTAGGGAAAAAGGTAATAGCAGTCAATGGTAAAGTCAGCTTTTTGCCCGAAAGTGTAATTGAGAGCGATCGCTATAGTCAAGAGTTTGAGGAATGCTGGTCAAAAATTCTGTCCACCGCAGTTGGTGACTGTTACCTAGAAGGAACACAAGAAACCATTGCCGAATTGCTAACACCAGCTTGGGAAGTATTGCCTTGTGGTCGTTGTGAAATGCCTGTACCGATTCGCAGTGTGGGGATGCCAGTTTTGTCCTGTCCCTGTAATAATTTACCCAACTGGCCAA
The DNA here is from genome assembly GCF_034932285.1 of Cronbergia sp. UHCC 0137. NCBI lineage: Bacteria > Bacillati > Cyanobacteriota > Cyanophyceae > Nostocales > Nostocaceae > Cronbergia > Cronbergia sp. UHCC 0137. Next base: position 140,635 of record NZ_JAYGHC010000001.1, on the reverse strand, counting down.
ATACTGAGTTACCCTCGCCACGCAGTCCAGTTAGTAGTCAAGACCAGTTAATGGCAATTTGCGATCGCTTGGGGGAAAATGTGGAAGTAGGTTCTTGAATGTATATAAATACTTGCAGAATTAACTTCCTACGGGGAGAAGGCGATCGCGCTATAGGTTAAAATAAAACCTAAAAAGCCCTCCTTGTTAAAGGGGGTTGGGGAGATCAAAATGTATTTTTAATCTTATTGAATTTTCTCTTTCGCTCGTCCTCTTTAGGAAACTCTATTTTCTCACACCATCCTCCTTTTAATTCTACTTCTTCTCATTTAGACTCTTTCTATTTAATTTATTTTTAGTGTTTATGTACTACTTGTTAGGCTTTTTTGATCTGTGCCAGTTCAGGGTGCGGCATGTGGGTTAAAATATTGACATTTTGGGAAAGGTGTGTTATAGTAGATAATGGTATGGTTAAGGACGTATAGCTCAGTTGGTTAGAGCGCTACGTTGACATCGTAGAGGTCACTGGTTCGAATCCAGTTACGTCCATTAAACAAATGTCCCCACCAGTTACTATCTGTGTGACTTAAAGCCTAATATTGCCGCAACGGCAAGCTTATGTTTAAAACTCCTTTTTGGTGGACGGCTATCATGCAGTGCGG
>NZ_JAYGHC010000001.1:132740-139912 GCF_034932285.1 Cronbergia sp. UHCC 0137 | reverse complement strand
TCGGACTTGTTAATACTGCATCTGTGGCCTTCCCCAACGAATCATAGATATACTCACAACGGTTGAGACATGGACTTTTGTATAATCACGAAAAGCCTAGATTTATAATTAAACGGGCGGTTAGAAACCGCATCTACACAGGCAAAACCCACACTATGGCTAACGCCACGCTACGCTATCGGCAAGCTCAGTGACCGCCTACGTGGGTTTCCAATCCTTGATTTTTCGTTAGTCCGCGCAGGCGGACTTTGTTTGTGTAGCCGTGACTTCTAGTCGCCAGGGCTTAAAACTACCCGGAGAATCAAACAATTAAGCCGTGTTGGGTATACCTTGGCGGAATTTTTCTAGTTGTGTCAGGATCATCATGTCAATGATTTATTGATTACTTTCATTGACTTTACGCCAGTCAGTGTCACTGCTGACTGCTTTTCTTTAGCTTTTTAGTCCAAAGTCCAGTAGGAATTTGGGGCTTGAAACTTAGACTAAAATGGAGTTTCCAGACTTATCCCGCTCCACCTGTTGGCAATCATCTTCCGCTTCTGGAGAAAAAGTCAGATTTTGGAAATTAAACAAAATGTAGATTTCCGTCTAGAGTAGAGATGGTTTAAGCTATGTACAAGATTATTTGATTTGTGGTTAAGAGGCGATAGCGTGCCGAAAAAGGTTTGTTTGATTTCTTTTCTGGTTGCTTGTAGTTTGTGGAGTATGCCTAGAGCAGCCCAAGCACAGGCACTTATTCCCCATGTATTGCAACTCAATACAGCGCAGTTAGAGAAACAAGGTTTGAGCTTGGCACAGGAAGCGGCTCAATTAGTCCAGTTTCAACAGTTTGAGTTGGCTTTACCGCGAGCGCGGTTGGCTACTCAACTAGCTCCCAACAACGATAAAGTATGGCTGCTATTAGGTAGCTTACATTTACAAAATAAAGATTATAAGGCAGCGATCGCCGCTTTAAATCAATCACAAACACTAAACCCCCAAAACCCCGATGTGCTGTTTGCCTTGGGTTCAGCCAATTTTCAGCAGAAAAATTACCAAGCAGCGCTGTTAAATTATCAAGCTGGTTTAAAATTAAAACCCAATGATCCAGAAGGGTTATTTGATTTAGGAAATGCTTACCTGGTTTTAGATAAATTTCCAGAAGCGATCGCTCAATTCAATCAAGCGATCGCTCAAAATAAAAAATTCTGGCCAGCAATTAATAACATTGGTTTAATCAAGTATGAACAAGGAGACATCCCAGGAGCCATTCAAAAATGGCAGGAAGCCGTAGCCATTGACAACAAAGCCGCAGAACCTTTATTAGCTTTAGCTGTAGCCTTGTACGTCAAGGGTGATAAACAAAAAGGTCTAGAAATGAGAGACTCAGCCCTCCGCATCGATCAACGCTATGCCGATTTAGATTTTCTCAAACAAAATCTTTGGGGTACACGTTTACTCTCTGATACGGAAAAATTTCTACAAGTGAAGAGGTAATGGGTAATGGGTGATTGGTAATGGGTGATTGGTGATTGGTGATTGGTGATTGGTAATAAAAGATTATTGCTCCCCTGCCTCCCCTGCTTCCCCTGCCTCCCCTGCTTCCCCTGCCTCCCCTGCCTCCCCTGCCTCTGCCTCAACCTTTTCCATGACTGGGACAAGGAGGGGCAGAAATTGACTTATCTAGCCAGCCTACAGCCTGTTCTAATCGCGCTTGGGCTTCTTGGGGTTGATTTTTGACTAGAAATACCATTGCTGCGGCTAGTTGCTCACTAGCGCGGGCATTGCGGTTAGATTTGAGACGATGCCACTCATCAGGGGAGATAGTTAGCCTTTCCATCAGGGCTTGTGCTAATTCTAGGGTACTAATTTCTTGGAGTTGACTATTGTTAGACATAGAGATCAATTAATTAAAAATAAAAAATCAAGGAAAGACGTTACAGCCGTGATAGTGACTAACTATTCTAGCTTACTACTTGTCCATGAAACCACCAAAAAAATTAACCCAACCCTCAGCAGCAGAAAGTCAAGAACCCGACTTTGAACAAGAACTGGAAGAAGTAGAGCGATCGCTATTATTATTAAAAGAACGATATGCCCAAGTGCAGCAAGATCAACAACAACAGGCACAATGGCAACAAGAACTTAAACATCTGAAACAGAATCAGCATCAGACCCCAGAACTAAAAGCCGAGTTAAAACGTCTGGAAAAGCAGTTGGAAATCCTGGAAATTAACTTAGAAAGCCAGTTATTCTCCTGGAACACCATTAAAAGACCTTTTTGGCAAGCTGTCCGTTTTGGTGGATTGGGGATTATTATCGGTTGGATCTTAAAATCTTGTGAAGGATAAGGTAGAGCAGGAGTCAGCACTTTGGCTACGCTCAGTGACCGGAGTCAGGAGGAAGAAAGGAGAAATCATCTAAATCCTGATCAAATTGTGTACTTCATCTACCTGCAATATGCTGTATAGATACTGTCTTGTATTGTTTATAAAAGTTGGATAAAATGGTAAATCGACGAATAGCAGAAATTTTGCGGAGTAGCCAACCTGACGAATCTCTCTTAGTTCAAGGTTGGGTAAGAACAAAACGGGAATTGAAAGGGTTTGCTTTTATTGAAGTTAATGATGGTTCATCTTTAGCTAATTTGCAAGTCGTCATCAATCAAGATTTGTCAGATTACGAAGCCATATTAAAACAAATTAACACTGGGGCTTCCATTGAAGTCACAGGAGTGCTGGTGGCTTCCCAAGGTAAAGGACAACGAATTGAACTAAAAGCCGATTCTGTAAAAGTACACGGAGAAGCTGATCCCGATACCTATCCTCTGCAAAAGAAACGCCATTCCTTTGAGTTTTTGCGGACTATTGGCCATTTACGTTCTAGAACTAATTCCTTTGGTGCCGTCTTCCGAGTGAGAAATGCTTGCGCTACAGCAATTCACCAATTTTTCCACGAAAGAGGCTTTTTATGGGTACACACTCCCATTATTACCGCCAGTGATTGTGAAGGTGCAGGAGAATTATTCAGCGTCACCAGTTTGAATTTAAAAAATGTTCCCCGCATCCAAAACCAAGAGATTGATTACAGTCAAGACTTCTTTAGTAAACCCACCTATTTAACAGTTAGTGGTCAATTAGAAGCGGAAATTATGGCGATGGCTTTTACCAACGTCTACACCTTTGGACCCACTTTTCGCGCTGAAAATTCCAACACATCCCGCCATTTAGCAGAATTTTGGATGGTTGAACCAGAAATGGCGTTTTGTGATTTAGAAGGTGATATGGATTTGGCTGAGGAGTTTCTTAAACACATTTTTAAATATGTATTGGAAACCTGTCCAGAAGACATGGAATTTTTCAATGAACGCATTGATAAGACTGTTTTAGAAACCGCAAATAATATTATTAACAATCAATTTGAACGGTTAACTTATACTGATGCGGTTAAACTTTTAGAAAAATCTGATGTTAAATTTGAGTATCCTGTGAGTTGGGGTTTAGATTTACAATCGGAACATGAACGCTATTTAGCTGAACAACTGTTTAAAAAGCCTGTAATTGTCACAGATTACCCAGCAAAAATTAAGGCTTTTTATATGCGTTTAAGTGATGATGAACAAACCGTCCGCGCTATGGATATTCTCGCCCCAAAAATAGGAGAAATTATTGGCGGTTCTCAACGGGAAGAACGGCTAGATGTTTTAGAAAAACGGGTTTTAGCCCAAGGAATGAAACCTGAAGATTTGTGGTGGTATTTAGATTTACGGCGTTATGGTACTGTTCCCCACGCTGGTTTCGGTTTAGGTTTTGAGAGACTTGTGCAATTTATGACGGGTATGGGAAATATTCGAGATGTGATTCCGTTCCCCCGTACACCCCAAAGCGCGGATTTTTAGTGGTTTTAGGAGATCAAACCCCAGAGACGTTCCATGGAACGTCTCTACACTGAATAATTTATGATGGCGATCGCTATAACAAAATACAACAAATTGTTTTAGTATAATTTTATTTGGCAATCTGGCCAGTTCACTTATATAATTCTAGACTAGATGAAGTTTTTGAGAACGACATCCTTAATTAATAAGTCAGGGTACAAAAGCCATTATTAAACTACAAATGGTAGATCGGATTAACGATATTGCTTGGCAAGCCCACCAGGGTAGCGTGGCGGCGATTATTCAAGTCTTGAATGACCAACTAGCCAACTCTGGGGTCAGAACTAGAGCTATGTTTTCTGATGGGATCTTACAACTTTTGTGTGAGTCCGCTAAAACAGAACAGCTAGAACAGTCTACCCTGGTGCAACAAATTCAGCAAATTCTGGAATCTATTGCACCCCGTAATATTCGTCGGGTGAATATCAACAGTCGGATTGTTAGAGAAGACCAATTATTATGGTTGGAGGAAATTAACCGCGATCGCGAAAATCAATTACTCTGGTCGCAGGAAATTATTTTATCTCAACCAAATATCCTCAAGCAACTAATTCAAGATTTTACACACGCCTATGCTCAATCCACAAAACCGCTTTTAGCTCAACCTCAATCTGGACTGACTAACAAAAATAAATATAAAACTTTAACTTTAGCCAATACATTTACAATGGCTGCCGGTCTATGCTCACTCTCTTTACTGGGTTGGCTGGTTTATGCTGGCTTGAACAATCAATTCAAAAACATCATACCACTAGAAATTTTCCCATCTTTAAATACAGGAAACAAAAATACCTCAAAAACATCAACTCCTATCCCAACGGATGATGATCCCTTTGCGGAAGCTGTACGTCTTGCTAACCAAGCTTCCCTATCTGGGAAAACAGCTACAAATGCAACTCAGTGGCTAGAGTTGGCTGCTAAATGGCAAAGGGCTTCTGATTTAATGAATCAAGTCCCTCCTAGTCATGGCCGCTACCAGGAAGCTCAAATTCGCACTAAACTTTACATCAAATTTAGTGAGGCGGCACAGCAGGAAGCGAATAAAAAACCCTAGCTTCATCACAGTCTAGCCAGGGATAAACCTATACAGATTCAGATAGAGGTACTGTCACAGGAACTTGAAGTACCAATCCTTCCCTGGCCATGATTGCCCCAGAAAATTTTTCCAATGCTTCTTGACCAATCCGATCTAAAAACTCATCATTGTGAGTGGGATCGTGGTGATAAATTACTAGGGTTTTGACATTAGCGGCCTTGGCCATTTTGACTGCTTCTTGCCAAGTAGAGTGTCCCCAACCAATTTTGGGAAAGGACGGAGAGTAGTATTCTTCATCCGTATAAGTGGAATCATAAATCATGATGTCGGCATCTTGTGATAACCGTAAGATGTTTTCATCCAACTTATCGGGGAAATGTTCTGTATCTGTAATGTAAACAACAGCACCACCGCGCCAGTTAACTCGATATCCTATGGCTTCACCTGGATGATTCAAATGAGCCGTTTCCAGGGTAATGTCGTCAATGTGGATTGGTTTCCCTGGTTGGATATTGTAAAAGTTCAAATTAGCCTGCATTACCTGTAAAGGTACAGGGAAATTAGGGTGAAGCATTTGGTCGTTGAGACGCTGTTCTATTGTTGAACCATCAGGGGCGATCGCACCATAGATATTAAATTTATTACCCTTAATAAAGGCTGGGGTAAAAAAGGGAAACCCTTGAATATGATCCCAGTGAGAATGAGTAAAGAAAATATGGCCTTCTAATGGCATCTGGGACAATAATGATTGTCCTAGAACGTGCAGCCCTGTACCAGCATCAAAAATCAAGCGTTTACTGCCCACTTGCATGGAAATACAAGGAGTGTTACCTCCGTAACGGACAGTTCGTGGACCTGGACTGGGGATACTGCCCCTAACGCCCCAAAATTGTACTGTAAATTGATTCTCTATCCTAGACATGGGTGTTGTTTGCTGGACTGAGCAGGGGATCAATTAAAAATGTTACTTGTTTTGTTAAGTTTATGCTGTCTTACGACCTTTTTTAAAAGATATTTATTGTTAAGCAGGATTTTTGTTTCAGGTTAGTTCTGATTCAGGTACTGCCAGATAAAAATCTTAAAAGAGTGAGACTATATTACATTAAAGTTTATATCTCTTCAGTGATCTGAAGACGGGTTTTAGTTTTATCACCTAAATTGTGCTGCTATTGTACTGTTTTTAGGGCAAAAATTTTCGACTAAACATTAAGTTTAGGGAAATTTAAATTCCCATGTAGACAACTGATCAAGTCCGTTGGCATAAGTAAGATTATATTGCAATGGAGTAATGCTGATAAAGTTTTTGCGGATAACATGGATATCTAGGGGAATTTGGGGGGGTAAGTGCAGCCCTGGTGGTGGTTCGACTTCCTCTAAAACCTCTCCGGTTAACCAGTAGTAGGTTTTTCCTCTGGGATCAATTCGCTTATTAAAAACATCAACATAACGGCGTACTCCTTGACGGGTGAGGGTTACGCCGGCGATTTCTTCCCAGGTGACGGGAGGGATGTTGACATTAAGTAACATTAAATCTGGTAAAGGTTGGGTTGTTAGCTGCTCAAGTAAAAGTTTGGCAAATCTAGCTGCTGGTTGAAAGTCTTTGTGAGTATGGCTGGTGAGGCTGAAGGCAATACTGGGTATACCTTCGAGAGTACCTTCCATGGCGGCTGAAACAGTTCCAGAGTAAAGAATTTCTGTTCCTAAATTTGCACCTTGATTAATTCCCGATAAGACTAAATCAGGGGGAGAATCGAGTAATGCCCACAAAGCTAATTTTACACAATCGGAGGGAGTGCCATCACAAGCCCAGGCTTTGATTGAGGGGTGAAAAATTGATTCGACAATTTCAGCACGGATTGGTTGTTGTAGGGTAAGTCCGTGGCCAGTTGCCGATCGCTCTCGATCTGGACATACTACGCTGATATCATGGCCGGCTTCGGCCAAGCAATTAGCTAGAGTCCGAATCCCTAGTGCAGAAATACCATCATCGTTACTAATTAGTAATTTCATTAGTTTTAGAAATATCTCTCAATGATTATATAGCACTTACCATTCCTTGTTTAGGGCAGGGGGCAGGGGGCAGGGGGCAGGAGGCAGGGGGCAGGGGGCAGCAGGGGAGGTAGGGGAGGTAGAAATTATTGTTCATCTCTATAGAAAAATCGTTCATCTCTATAGAAAAATCGTTCATCTCTATAGAAAAATCGTTCATCTCCATAGAAA
>NZ_JAYGHC010000001.1:111443-132580 GCF_034932285.1 Cronbergia sp. UHCC 0137 | reverse complement strand
GGAAAATCATTCCCCAATCACCCATCACCCATCACCCATCACCCATTACCCATTACCCATCACCCATCACCCATCACCCATTACCCATTACCCATTACCCATTACCTGCTATAAACTATGGAAAAATGACCAATGAGAAATGACTAATAATTTAGAGGCTCAACTTTTAGCACTACAACAGGAAGGAGAAACAGCGATCGCTCTCGCTGACACTCTGGAACGCCTAGAGGAACTGAGAGTTAACTATTTGGGCAAAAAAGGGGAATTGGGGTTATTGTTACGCAGTATGGGGCAAATGAGCGCGGAGGAGCGGCCAAAAATTGGGGCGATCGCTAATACTGTTAAGGAAGCTATTCAAAATAGTCTTGACCACCAACGCACGGCCTTAGAATCTGCTCAAATTCAGGTACAACTAGAGGCTGAAGCTTTAGATGTCACCATGCCAGGTATTTTCCGTCCCCAAGGTCGCATTCATCCCCTCAACGGTGTCATTGACCAGGCGCTAGATATTTTCGTGGGGATGGGTTACACCGTCGCCCAGGGTCCAGAAATGGAAACGGATTACTACAATTTTGAAGCCCTGAACACCCCACCAGATCATCCTGCCCGTGATATGCAAGATACCTTCTATTTACCAGATGGTAATTTGTTGCGGACTCATACCTCCTCGGTACAAATTCGCTACATGGAAAAAGAAGAACCACCGATCCGCGTTGTTGCCCCAGGAAGAGTTTATCGCCGGGATGATGTAGACGCAACTCACTCAGCAGTTTTCCATCAAATTGAACTTTTAGCGATCGATGAAGGATTAACTTTTACAGACCTTAAAGGTACAGTAAAGATATTTTTGCAAGCCATGTTTGGCGATTTACCAATTCGTTTCCGTGCCAGTTATTTCCCCTTTACCGAACCTTCAGCAGAAGTAGATTTGCAATGGAATGGACGCTGGTTAGAAGTCATGGGTTGCGGTATGGTTGACCCCAACGTCATGAAATCTGTAGGTTACGACCCAGAAGTTTATACTGGATTTGCTGCCGGTTTTGGTGTAGAACGTTTTGCAATGGTGTTACACCAAATTGACGATATTCGCCGTTTATATAATAGCGATTTACGCTTCTTACAGCAGTTTTAATTTAGGGTTATCATGGTAAATTAGAGTTAATCAGCTACTAATTTACCACTACCTATCAATTTATTCAAAGAAGAGAAGAAAGCTATTTATTAAAAAAAATACAAATTTGCGTAGAATTTCAGCTAGATTGATGAGTTGAAATCAATTTTTCATGTCTAGATTTTTAAAAAATTTTACAACCCTCTCTATCTCCAGAGTCGGATGATAATTATCTATCAAAAAATGATAATTTGATACAAGTTTTCTATTTAAATTAAGAGAATTTTATCTTATTTTTTTCAAAATGAGAATTGCTGAATGAGTTTCCCCTGCCTTTCGGTAAAATTAGCGTAAAACCGTTAGCTTCTCCGATAACTTTACTCTGCGTTAAATTTAGTTTCTGCAAATTTTCCTTATCTACTAACAAATAAGATTGATTAGATAACCGTTCTTGTAAAACTGTAACAGGAGTAGAAAGAACTTGAGAATTACTATAAAAGTCTAAACTAGGACGATTATAACCAAAAGAAGTATAAACTTTTTCACCTGGGGGAACATTTGCCTGGATTAATGCTGCTACTGGCTTCACTGGAAAAGCTTCATTTAACTCCCAAATCCAAGATTGGGAACTCATTAAAAGTAATAAAACCAAATATATTCCTGAAAATAATAGGGGAATAAAATTGCGGTTATGTTGTTTCACTAGCCATACTACACCACCCATACTTGCAGCTAATACAAGACTCATTATAATTAAAATAGGCTGCGGTTCAACAATAATAAAATAAATACAACCTCCTAAACCAGCAACAGATAAAAAAGCAAAAAAGCCTGTCCAAAGTCTCACATTAAACTTATATTTATGCCAAATTTCACTTAAATTAACTCCAATTGCCAAAGCTAAAAATGGATATATAGGCATCACATACCAGGGAAGTTTTGTTTTCATTAACGATATAGTCGCCAAATAAACTATTACACCAATTAAAATTAAACTTCCCCAGCTAGTATTTCGCTTTTTCCAGGCTAAATATAAACCTCCTGGCAAAAATAGCAACCAGGGAAAACCATATTTGATAATCTCAATTAAATAGTACCAAGGGGGTCCACTATGACCTTCTACAGATTGAACGAGACGGGCAAAAGTTTGGGCTTGGAAATTGATTTCTAAAAAATCCCCTCCGTAATGTTGCCATTGAGCAATATACCAAGCGCAAGGTAAAGCATTTCCCAGTATTAGTCCTATCCATAAATAGGGATTCTTTACTAAAAATAATTGTTTATTTAATAGCAAAAATAAACCTGCAATTCCTCCCAACGGCAAAACTATCATTCCCTTAGTCAAAGTAATTAAACCTAGAGAAAAACCTACGCCTAAAGCATAAATTGGGTTTTTACGTGCTTGCAAAAAATAAAATAATAATAATAGAAAAAATGTAATAGTTGCACCATCTAACATTGCCAGTCTTCCATGCCGTACTACAGGTAACATGGTCATGTAAACCAAAGCAGCAAAGAAAGCTGGTAAACTTTGGCTAAAGACTAAACACCCTACTAAATAAAGCAAAGGCACACCTAAAGCAGTTAAGACCGCACTGGGTAAGCGTGTAGTCCATTCATTTACACCTCCTAAAGAATAAGTTCCAGCAATTAGCCAATGGATTAAAGGTGGTTTATTGTAGTATGGTTCACCCCCCAAAGTTGGATAAAGCCAACGCATTGAAGTAAAAGGTTCTCGCCAAATTTCACGGGCTACTTGGGCTACTGTACCCTCATCCCAATCTCTTAAGGGTAAGTTTCCTAAAAAAATCAACCATAAAATTAGAGATCCTACGATTAATATTAATAAACATTCTTTTTTTGAGAATGAACGCATAAAGTTTAGATACTTAGTCAGTACAACACTACCTTTACTACTCTCAAATCTAATGAACCAGGTTATCTATTCCCTAGTTATCCCTATTTATAACGAAGAAGAAAACATTATAGAAATGTATCGTCGTTTAAATCATCTGATGGAACAGTTAGACGGCCAAGTTGAACTGATTTTAATTGATGATGGTAGCCGCGATCGCTCTTTAAGCATCATACGCGAATTACACCATTGTGACAATCGGGTGCGTTATCTCAGTCTAGCCCGGAATTTTGGGCATCAAATCGCCGTAACTGCTGGTTTGAACTTTGTTCAAGGTAAATGTATTATTGTCATGGATGCCGATCTGCAAGATCCACCAGAACTAATTTTAACAATGATTGAGAAATGGCATGAAGGATATCAAGTAGTTTATGCCCAGCGTATATCCCGTAAAAAAGAAACCTGGCTAAAACGCTTCACTGCCTATCTTTTTTATCGCATTCTTCGACGTTTGGCTAAAGTAGATATCCCCGCAGATACGGGAGACTTTTGCCTCATGGATAAACAAGTGGTAGATATTCTCAATTCCATGCCTGAACGTAATCGCTACATTCGTGGACTACGTGCTTGGGTGGGTTTTCGACAAACTTCTGTACTTTTTGAACGAGATCCCCGCTTTGCTGGCACGGTAAAATATACATTTGGTAAATCTTGGGCATTAGCACTTGATGGTATTATTTCCTTCTCAACAGTTCCGTTAAGGCTGGCAACTTATATAGGAATATTATCAGCCTTTATCGCCCTATTTATGATATTACTGGTACTCTATTGGCGCTTATCCGAACCATTTTCTCCTGTGATTGGTTACACATTAATTACAATTTCTATGTTTTTTTTAGGTTCTATCCAATTAATTTGTATAGGTATTTTAGGAGAATATATTGGCAGAATCTATGAAGAAGTTAAAGTCCGTCCTCTTTATACATTACAAGAAACAGGAGGTTTTAACAATACATCAAAACTATGAAAAAATAATAGGTGTATAGGTCTAGATTGCGTTGCGCTGTGGATGGTTTACTAATGTCTCTAATTGTCTTATATCTATGACTAGATGACCCCTATTTATCAATCCACTATTTTAGAGTCATTATAGATGTAGGCTGGGCAATGCCCACTTAAACTATCTGGAGTTTTTCAAATATCATTGATGATTCCTATATTATACTTAGCACAGATTTTCATCTATAACTATTTAACTAACTGAGTTCCGCACCTTTTACAAAATCCAGCATCAGCATCATGAAAGGCTAAACCACAACCAGAACAAACTATTTCTATTTGATTAGCAGTTTTTACTAATCTCCTAATTAGATCTCCAATTTGCCAAGGAATCACCGCAACTCCTGTTAGAATCATCAAGACTGTTAGCAAGCGACCCAATTCAGAAATTGGTGTTACATCACCAAATCCCACAGTTGTCATTGTCACAACTGAAAAATAAAAGGCATCTAAAAAAGTGCCAAAAATTTGTTGATTAACGGGATGCTCAACTTGATAAATTAAACCAGAAAAAACAAAAATAATAGTGAATAAAGTAAATAATATCCTGATCAAAATTATACTATCTTCATTACTGATAGTACCAATTAAAAGCCTTCGATCAATAAATCTGAGTAGTCTCAAAATTCTAAACCAGCGCAACAGACGAATAAACCTAATATCTATCACACCAAAAAAAAATGGCAGAATTGCCATTAAATCAATAATTGAATAAAAGCTAATTATATACTTGATTCGGTTTTCATTACTCCATAAACGCAATAAATATTCTACCGCAAAAATTATTAAAATCAATGTATCTAATGTTCTTAATTCTATGCGAGCATCTTCAGAAATATTATAAGTTTCAGCTACAAATATTCCTGATGATACCAAAACAAGTGAGGCAATTGTTAAATTAATTGCTTTACCTATTGGTGTTTCTAGGTCAGTTAAATAAAATTCAACTTTTTCCCGACTCAGTGGCATATATAATATCCCCAATGAAAAAAAGCCCTGGTATGATAATCAGGACTTTATATTCTTATTCTAGCTGATAAAACTTGGACTTACATCAGGTAAGTTGTTTTTTAGATTAAGTAAGGTGCGTGAGAATCTGAAAATTAGTGGTTTTAGCCACCCTACAGACTAGAAAATATCTGAAAATTAACTAGCAACTTGAGTTACATAGAAGATGCACCTTGTGCGATTAGACGCTTGAATAAAGCCTCTGACCAACCAGTTTCTCTAAGTACAGCAGATGCAGCAACCTCTACATAAGCTTGCTCAATAAAAGCTAAATCAATCATGCAAATTCTACCTAAAGCATCTTGCAATAAATCTGGCTTACCATCAACTTTTAGCTTTTTACCAACTTCATATACCACAATTGCCATAGCTGGAACTACGTGCTGGGGAGCGATGCCAAGTTTTACGTGAACAAGTCCAATATGCCAACGAATATCGGCATAATTATTACCCCAACTATCCACTCCTGTAAACATTTCATGAAACCATTTAATAAATGTTTCATGCAGACGGTGAATCCTTCCTTCCGTGGCATTTAAAATGGCATTCATTTCTTCATCTCTACCCAAATAAGCATAGAAGTGATCTGCCATTTCTGAAGCAATTTCTAATCCCCATGCTTCATTTGATTGGAGAAGAGCTTTATCTTCATCAGTTAACCCAATCCGTCTTTCTAAAGTGGACATAAAAGAGCGAGGTTCTATAGCCATGACTAATCCTTAAAACATGAATGTAAATAAAATGGACAAAGTGTTGATTGGGTCTGCAATTTAGTAAAAGGTGGCCTTAATAAACTATTGGTTAATAGTTGTTTTTTACCAACAATCCTATACTAACCTATACTAAAATTGGTTTTAGTTCTGCCAGAACACGCTTGATTTCTAGCATTAGTAATCCCTGTTTAGCACTCTCACTAGCCAAGACCAGTAATACTGCATCTTCACCACAGCCAGTTAAAATGCCAAAGCCTTTATTACCTTCTACAAAAATACGGTCAACACTACCTCTAGCTAATTCCATGCCTATGCGTTCACCTAATGACAACATAGAAGCTGACATTGCTGAAACCCTTTCTTCATCCATGGCTCCTGGTAAACTTGCACCCAAAGGTAATCCATCTGGGGTGACAAGTGCTGCTCCTTGAACATCTGTGGTAGCAGTTACAAAATTCTGCAAAATCATGCTGAGTTTGTCTGAATTAATTGCCATACAATTATCTCTTTGGTTATGAATTTGAATTTGAGTAAATCTTGAATTAAACACCTGCAATTTCGATTGAGTTATAGATCGATATAATCAGGTCTATAATCCTAACTTCAAATTCTTGTATCTTAGGATAAGTATAAAACGATAAGTGTATTTTTATCTATTTATTTTATGTTAATTTTATTAACTTAATCATGTAAAAAAAATTAAAATATTATGACTTAAATCTCATAAAACTCTTATTCATAAAGGTTCTCAATTGCATAGGATGCACTATACCCCAACCCCAGCTTTACAGACGAACAGCCTCCCCTTTCGGTAGCAAAATAAGCAGACTAAGGGGAGGGGTAAAACCTCTGTGGGATAACCGATTGAGTTTCAGTTGACACATAAGAGCATTGTGCCTTTCCCCTACTTTTGCACTTTATTTAATTCATATTCCTAAGCTGTTTTAGCCTTACTCCATAAAAAACCCATTAAGTTCTTGAGCAGAGATTGACTAACAACTGAGATTGTATCAGACTTATGTACTGATTTAGTTAAGGTAACTTTAGGCATAGATTCTTCTAGGGTTGGGGTGGGTGCATTAGCCACCATAAAATGTTCTTCTACCAAGCCGACTATCATTAATCGAAAGGCAATGTGCTGCACAGTATCTACAGATATTCTCAGTTGTTTGGCAATTTGTTTGAGGGAAACTTGTCCGTTCACAAATTCCCATACTTGCCATTCTTGGGCGTTTAGTTGTATTTGGGGTTGTTTCGTTGTCACACCGCATAAACCTGAAGTGGGGTCTGGTAGTGCATCAGCCAAGGCTTTCCAATTTTGGAGCGATCGCAAAGCCGTTAACATTACTTCAGTGGCAGACATATTTATGCCTGTCATTTCTCCTACAGGTAAGTTTGTAGTTGGCTCAAATTTAAAGGAAGCATCAGAAACTTGAAATAAAGCACCTATTGGTAACAATACCTGAGCGTGATATAATAGTTTCAGTTGTTCTGGTTGCAGCAAACCTTGAGATTTGAGGCATAATCCTAGTGGCGAGTTAATGAAACAAGAAGAAATTTGAGTCACCCTAGAGATTACACGCTCACTGATCCATTTCCGTTCGGCAATCATTAATGTCAAACCTTGTTGATCTAAACGATCAGCTACTGTCATTACCCGACCTTGATGCAGCCAAATGTAAATCTGTTTTGTCTGATTTTGTTTTGCTTCTGGCGAAAGTTCAATCTCAAGTAGTCCAGTTTTTTTACCTTGATCTAAAAATCGTAGTAGTTCTGGTAAAGAAAAATCAGCAAAATTACCTGAAATAGTCATGATTAGATCTCCGTGGTAAAATAATTTAAATATTGGACAAAGGATAAAAAACCAGCAGACTATAGTGATTTGAAATTACACAAATCTGCATCAAATATTGACTTTTTTTCATTAGGACTCTGATTAGCTAGAACAAGTAAGACGAAATTTTTACTGCTATGAGTCAAAACGTTAGGTCTTCAATTGATTTGTCAGTATAGTAGACTTTTTATCTATATCCTGATTAACTTAATTATGCCGAATGGAAGATAAAGATCATACCGAAGGATTACGGAATTCAGTTTAAGTTATTGGATATATAAGTTAAGTATATATAGCTAATTGCTAGTTATTCTCATCTAATAGGATAGAGTAAGAACTGTTTTGACTGTAGATTTGATTGAGAAAGCCTGTCTTGAGTAATTTTGAGTGATTTATGCTGCACAACTTTGCATTAAATGTTGTACTAGAGCAATCACGGCCTCAGCTACAGAATCACCTTCCATGGGGTTAACCTTGACGATAGGAGGTCGTTCGTTTTCATCCACATACCCAAGGGCAAGAAAAACATCTTCCTCTGACCAAGCTCCTATACAGTCGGTATGTGTTAGACCAATAATCATGGGAACTTGCACTCTTTCTTGCATAAAGTTACGAATTTTCCGGGCCTGACGAAATTCTCTAGGTCGATGGGCTGCTACTAATAAAATATAAGCGTGAGCTTTACGAATCAAAATATCCCACATAAAATCAAAGCGAGATTGACCAGGTGTACCATAAAGGTGCAGTGCCATATCAGGTCCAAATTGCAGCCGTCCAAAGTCAAAAGCCACAGTAGTTCTTTCTTTGAGTAATGCTGTTTCGTCAGTGGCAGCAGCATCGGTATCTACTACTTCAATTTCACTAACCGAACGGATGAAAGTTGATTTACCAGCCCCTACTGATCCTGTAACAATTAAACGCATGATCTCCATATTGATTCAGCCCATGAAAAATAAATAATGGTTAATCTATCACCAATGATTTGACAATTTCAAATGTTTTTAATGTTTTTACCATTTGATAAAAAGTTCCCTAGTATGCCAGATGTTGGTCTATCAGGGAACTTTTCAGTTAAAGACGGGTTTATGTTAATACTAATTTGAGTTCTGCCAGTACACGCTTAATTTCTAGCATGAGTAATCCCTGCTTGGCTTGTTCGCTGGCTAAAACGAGTAATACGGCATCTTCACCACAACTGGTCAAAATACCAAACCCTTTGTTTCCTTCGACAAAAATGCGGTCAACGCTACCTCTGGTTAGTTCCATGCCTATGCGTTCACCTAAAGATAACATGGAGGCTGACATTGCTGAAACCCGTTCTTCGTCCATTCCCCCAGGTAAACTTGCACCCAAAGGTAGACCATCTGGGGTGACAAGTGCTGCTCCTTGAACATCTGTGGTAGCACTAACGAAGTTTTGCAAAATCATGGTAAGTTTTGCTGTGTTAATTGCCATAGTTATTATTCTCTGTGGTGCTAAATTTGAAGTTGGGATTTGAGTCAATCCCTCAGTAAAAAACTCTATTTTTATTGAATTTACCTGTTTTTACTCTCAAGGAGTAAATTCAAATAAGTATTATGTGCCATTTTGCACCCATGGTTTCTTATCTACTCCTTTAAATGGCTTCCCCATTAATAGATACCAAAACTGCACTCATGGTAAAAGTACATTTACGGCTAGAATATTTGATTAGAATTATAGTATACTAATGTCATCTGCGGCAAAATTATTTTTACTAAATAAAAAGACAACATAAACCCAATTCTGTAACAAACTGTAAATGAGTCACAGTCCTTGGGATTGCTACATTACACCCGCAATCAACATTGATTATGGTTTAAGTGCGATCGCAACGAAACCGAGATGTTACTGAATTATATATATAATTTTTTGATAAAGATTTGATAAAGAAATGAAATATGGGTTTCTATGTGTTTACCATTGAAGTTACGTTTTTTATAGCAAGTGTATTAATCTAAAGAGGATAAAAAGGTGTGGGCAAGAATAGCGGCTTGAGTGCGATCGCGCAAGTTCAACCGGTTTAATATATTGGTAACGTGGTTTTTAACTGTCCCTTCTGAGATATAGAGTTTCTGAGCGATTTCTCGGTTGTTGGCACCGGCAGCAATTAACCGTAAAACTTCTTTTTCTCTGGGTGTTAATTCCGCTAAAATTGGTGGTTGGGGGGGTGCGGTAATAGGGGAAGGAAATTGAGTCAAGAGTTTTTTAACTATTCCGGGTCCAAGTTGAGAATATCCTTTGTTAACTGCACGAATGGCCACGGCTAATTCTTCTGAGGGTGTATCTTTGAGTAAGTACCCCATAGCCCCATTTTGTAAAGCGGCTTTGACATATTCTTCATCATCAAAGGTTGTTAATACTAGAACTTTGGTGTTGCTGAAGTTTTGTTGAATTGCCTTAGTTGCTGCTACTCCATCCATGATCGGCATTCTAATATCCATTAATACGACATCGGGGTGTAATTGGGATATTAAATGAAGTGCAACTTCTCCATTTTCTGCTTCTCCTACTATGTCTAAGTCTGTTTCTAGTTCTAATAATGCTCTTAATCCTTGACGAATTAAGTTTTGATCATCTACTAATAAGACTTTAATCATCATTGTTGTTGGGTAAAGGTATATGAACTTTTATTTGACAACCAGAACCATTTGTGCTGTGAATTTCCAAATTACCTCCTAATGCTACAGTGCGATCGCGCATACTTTGTAAACCAAAGCCACTGGTATTTTGTTGTAAATCGAATCCTCTACCATTATCTTGTATTATCAGGTTTATAGTCTGTGTTGTGGTTAATTCTAGGTTAACTTCTGAAGCATTTGCATATTTAGAAATATTTGTCAATGCTTCTTGAATAATTCGGTAAATGGCATTACTAATTTCCTTGGGTAGTGGATGATCAACGGCTATTTTATACTGTACTAAAATATTATTAGATAATTGAAAATCTTCTGCTAAAATACTAATTACTTGGTCTAAAGATTGTGCTTGTAAAGGGTGATGACGCATAGCTGAAACCGAGTGTCTGACATCTTGCAAGGTTTTTGAACCTAATTCTTTAGCTCTGGCTAAAAATAAAGTAGCTTTAGTGGGGTTAGAAGGTAAAAGTTTAACAGCAGTTTCTAATTGTAGATTTAAAGCCGTGAGAGAATGTCCTAAAGAATCATGAATTTCTCTAGCGATGCGATTACGTTCTTCCAGGGTGGCTTGATTTTCGATTTGTAGGGCATATTGACGGAGTTTTTCGTTAGCGATCGCTAATTTTTCTCGACTTTGCCTTTCAGATAATACTGCATTCATCAATAGCAAAACAAAAATTAAACTTAAACCAAATAAAAGTGCTAAACTTAAACCAAAAAATCGAAAGCGTTCTAGTGCTGGTGGAGGTAATCTAAAAGGTAATAAGCGATGTTGAAGGGTGAACAAAAATAAGATAAAAGATAAAATAGTAATTATGATTCTTCCTGGTAGTTTAAAAATCAAACAACTACGAGTTACTAAAATGAGGTAAAGAAAAGGAAATAATCGAGCAGCTTTACCACCAAAAAACCCGATACTTAAAATTAGGAAGACTTCTAAAGCCGTATAAATTACTTTATCGAATTTACTATTTGTTGGTAATCTTAGTCCCATTAATCCAAAAACTATGAGACTAAAAATGGTCATTTCTGGAAATCTGACAGAAAATCTATGCAATGGAGCAGGCATTATTGCTGTTAATGTAGAAAGTCCCAATAATGCCCACTCTAAATAAAGCAAAAAGCGAAAGGGATGATTTTTAACATGAATGGAACTGCTCATATAAGTAGATTGGCGTTAAAAATTATATGGCTATAGCTTGCGTGATGAAATAGAATGAACCGAAAACCTTTGTAGAGTCGAGAATCCCTACAAGAGGAACGTCTTTACATTCCTTAACCGAAAAGTATTGGGAGTCATACTTTATGGTATCAGTAAGCCTTATTTATTTTTAGTAAAATTTGATTATACACCCATTTACGTTGATTGAGGATCAATAGTGACTAAAGTCATGGTTATAAACGTGACTTTTTGCTCATGTGTTTAGAGTAGATAAGTCTCTATGATGGACACATCAACACAAAAACAAAGGTATTTATGAAATTTAAAACATTATCACTCATGGCTGGTGCGATCGCTCTAACTCTAACAGCAACACCCTTTGCTGTGCAAGCACAAACAAACTTTTCCGCACCCATCCAAATCGCTCAGGGTAAAAATAATTTGGATAAATTGGAATTAACCGATGCTCAAAAAACCCAAATACAAGAAATTCAACGTAATACAAAAGCTGAGATAGAAAAGATTCTAACCTCAGAACAAAAGGCTAAATTAAAAGCTGAAAAACGTAAAGCTCGACGTCAAAGACGTAAGGGTGGTGATGTGTTTGCATCTTTAAACTTAACTGAAACCCAAAAAACTCAAATTAGTCAAATTAAAGAGTCAGCAAAACAACAAATCAATGCAGTTTTAACTCCTGCACAAAGAGAACAAATGGAGGAATTAAAGGAAGAAGGGATGCAGTTTTAACTCCTGCACAAAGAGAACAAATGGAGCAATTAAAGCAAGAAGCGGTTTCATGTCGGCAACAACGTAATTCTGACTCTTGTGTTGTTCTTATGGTGATTGAGGATTGTTTATAACCCAACCCTTACCCCGTAACCCCCCTTATCAAAGGGGGGCTAAATTCCTCCAAGTCCCCTTTAAAAAGGGGGATTCAGGGGGATCTGTGGGTGTCATATTCCACACGAAAAAGTTTTAAAACAACCTCTTAGACTAATTTCCCCTCCTAATCCGCCAAAGTCTCTCTAGGCAAGGCTTTAAAGGTTTCCAAGTCATTTTAGAGTAGATAAGTCTCTATGATGGATACATCAACACAAAAACAAAGGTATTTATGAAATTCAAAACATTATCACTCATCGCTGGTGCGATCGCTCTAACTCTAACAGCAACACCCTTTACTGTGCAAGCACAAACAAACTTTTCCGCACCTATCCAAATCGCTCAGGGTAAAGGTGGTTGGAATAAATTGGGATTAACCGATGCTCAAAAAGCCCAAATGCAGGAAATTCGACGTAATACAAAAGCTCAAATAGAACAGGTTCTCACCTCAGAACAAAAGGCTAAATTAAAAGCCATGATGCAAGAACGTAAAGCTCAACGTCAGAATGGAGGTGAAGGTCAACGTCAAGGACGTAAGCGTGGTGATGTGTTTGCGGCTTTAAATTTAACTGAAACCCAAAAAAGTCAAATGCGTCAAATTAGAGAATCGGCAAAACAACAAAGGGATGCAGTTTTAACTCCTGCACAAAAACAACAAATGGAGCAATTAAAACAAGAAGCGCGTTCACGTCGTCAACAAGGCAACCTCCAATAATTAAGAAAGAGGGAGGGGAATCAAGGTTGAAAATTTCATGTTCCTGCTCCATATTCACTTTGATATAGGACTAATATTTGATTTTTGAAATATACTTAGTAGGTGAGTTTTACAAGATATAGCTCACCCTACAATTTTTTTCAACTATCATTTATAATTCCTAAAGTTAATTAAAAACCAAATTTATTTAGGAAGATGATCATGCAAGCTCAAACTAATTCCGGGATTGAAAAATTTTTAAGTTTAATAGATCGAGTTTCTGAAAAACAGGGACAAAGTGTTCCTCAAATAGTCGAAATTGAAAAATTGCGATCGCTCTCCACTGACACATTTGGTAGAATTGTGGCTAACTTTCTCGATGCCAATAACTTAAAACCTTTCACCACAGGTCCCCGTCGCAAACAACTCCATGACTGTGTTCACGTCCTGACAGGATATGGTTCAGACCCCATTGGTGAAGCAGAAGTCCAGGCATTTTTATTAGGAGCTAAATTTACAGTTTTGAATTTGATCGTAGGTTTAGGATTGTTGCGAATGATTCATCGAAATTTGCAAAGTCGAGAAGAGTTTACTTGGGATAGACTACAGCAAGCTTATAAACGGGGTTATGATTCTCACTTTGATCCTGATAATTGGCAACCAGAATTACTTTGGAATTTACCATTAACTGATGTCCAAAAAATGTTCTCAATTTCATCTTTAATTGGTGAAGGTATTTGATTTTAGTCAGCGAAATCAATAGACTTTTTGCATAAATACTTTGGTGTTGCCAAGAATATTTTTGAAAGGCTCACCCAAAGAAGAGTTTGAAAATCACGACTTTTGCAAGAAGTCTAATTGTTGTCACAATCTATTGCTAATTTTCCCAAAAATGTCTGAAACCCAACAAAAGCCCGTAAATGTTGGGTTTCCTAACGTCAAACCAGCCTACCTGATTTAATGTTTTTAGCTTAACCGAGAAGTATTGGATTTTATCCTATCTATTAGGCTGGTAATTATAACACGGAGAGGGATATTTAGGTTAGCTGGCGATCGCCGCAGTGCTGTGATTGGTGTAACTCACTTCATCGCCACCTAAGCATCATTCCTGATTGTTGGTAAGTTCGGTTGATCACAATTGTCCATAGAGGATACTCCCCTCATAGTCCTCATTGATCTGGTGACAGAGACCTGAGCTAAATTTCAGCAGAGAATAGGGTAGAAATAAACTAGAGTCAATATATTAATGTTAAAGTATATCGGCAAAGATTGGGCTATGATATGATTGTGTATTTTTTGTCTATTGAGGGCGATCGCTCACATAATTATTAAAGTAAGATGAAATGAATGTGAAGTTCTTCAGGTTTTGTTGACCTTTGTTTACGAAAAGTAGACAAATAGAATTGTAGTAAAAAAAATTGAGCTATCGTATTCAACCCAAGATCCAATGAACGAAATTAGTCACCGTAAAAACCGTAGATTTGTAATTGGGGATGTGCATGGACACTATAAGGGTTTGATGGTACTAATGGAGGCTATAGCCCCAACGTCAGACGATCAAGTTTATTTTTTGGGAGATTTAATAGATCGCGGTCCTAATAGCGCCCAGGTAGTGGAGTTCGTAAGGCGTGGTAAATACGACTGTCTTTTGGGTAATCATGAGCAAATGTTCTTAAACGTCCTAACTAATAAGGGTCAATCCTCCTCTATCATGCAGTCATGGCTGTACAGCGGCGGACAGGCAACCTTGGCTAGTTACCAATCTGCAAAAATTCCCTCAGATGACCTAGAGTGGTTGCAAAATTTACCGACTTATTTAGATTTGGGGGATGTATGGTTAACCCATGCCGGTGTAGATCCTAACAAATCCGTGGCGCAACAAACCACCGATGAACTTTGCTGGATACGTGAAGCATTTCACAGTATTGAACAGCCCTACTTTACAGATAAAATGATCATCGTTGGTCATACCATTACTTTTACCATGCCTGACGTTGCGCCTGGTAAATTAGCACAGGGGCGGGGATGGATTGACATTGATACTGGTGCTTATCATCCCCGCAGTGGTTGGTTAACAGCATTAGATATTACTAATAATCTGGTTTACCAAGCCAATGTTTTTAACTACCACGTTCGTACTCTGCCGTTAGAAGCAGCAACCACCATGATTAACCCCAGAGATATTAGAGGTAGCGATCACCATAAAAAACGAGCATAGTTGTCTATGGTGGTTAGATATATAGCAGGGGGCAGGAGGCAGGAGGCAGGGGGCAGGGGGCAGGGGGCAGGAAGAAGGAGTCAGGACTCAGAATTAAAACCCTGTTGTGAAAAGAGTTTCATCAATGGCTTGCGTCAAGCTGCGTTAGAATTGATGTCCTAACTACCTTGATGGTTGCTATGGCAGAGGAGAGTTGACAAGTCTCTGGAGTATATTTAGCAACTTACCCAGCAACTCCGATAATTATCGTTTTAGAACTCGAATATTAGCTTGATAAGCAGAACTATCTAAACCATAATTTCCATAATTAGGAGAGGCTTGGATTTGACGTTGGAGTGAGAGAATGCGATCGCTAGTTCCGGGGTGTGTACTTAAAACCGTCGGAACAGAACTATTGTTTAGCAGCTTTTTCATAAATGAAACCATTGCTGAGGGAGCATAACCGGTCTTTGTCAAAGTTCTTAAACCTCTTGTATCAGCATCATATTCATCTTTACGACTACGGGGACGTTTCAGCACCAGTTCCACACCCAGACCGACCAGTTTATTTTGATCCACACCTGTTAAAGTTGCCACACCACTAGCGATCGCACTCTGTCTTAGCTGATTAAGAGCGTGTTTGCCTTCAATGTGACCCATCTCATGGGCAATTACACTCGCTACTTCTGCCTCATTATCAGCAATTTTCAGCAAACCTGTGTTGATATAAACATAACCACCCATAGTGGCAAAAGCGTTAACAGCATCATCTTCAACCACTTGGAAAGTATAAGGAATATTACGGCGATCGCTATTAGCCGCCAAACGTCGGCCAATTTGTTCAACATAGCTATTAATACTCGAATTGCGATAAATCCTCACTTCCTGCCTTTGCAATTGCTGATTCATCTGCTTACCAAGCCTCACCTCATCACGATC
Source organism: Cronbergia sp. UHCC 0137 (assembly GCF_034932285.1). Taxonomy (NCBI): domain Bacteria; kingdom Bacillati; phylum Cyanobacteriota; class Cyanophyceae; order Nostocales; family Nostocaceae; genus Cronbergia; species Cronbergia sp. UHCC 0137. The sequence continues at coordinate 116,472 of NZ_JAYGHC010000001.1, read as the reverse complement.
AGATATATTAGAAATCTTCAGTATTTGCGCTCCTTGGAATAGTAGCGGTAATAATTCTATAGCTCTGCCGGGTAGAGGCGCACTCAAACATAGACTCAGAGCCACAGCAACAGAAATCAACGGATAAAACCAGCGTCGCCGCCATCCACGGTAAGTTGTCAAAAAGTCTTTCCAGTTAATCATAATCTAGTACAAAGAGAGTTGTGGGTAAACCTAAAATTAATTGACGGATTTACAGCTTGCTGAGTTGCATTCTCAACACAATAACTATAATAAGTTTTAAGTTCTCATCTAAAATCGAAAATATCAACTTATCACAAGTACCAATGAAATCAGAATTAATTGAATTAATAGCCAGAGTTTTAGAGGTTTTACGCATCAATATGCGTTGGATGACCTGGAATTTATTTTTGGCTTTCATTCCTTTAGCCCTCAGTATGTGGCTATTTCGCACTAAACGCGGACGCTCTTGGGTTTGGTGGCTAGGATTTCTCGTTTTCTATGCTTTTTTACCCAACGCACCCTATTTATTAACTGATGTCATTCACTTAATAGACGATATCCGCAATATTCAATCAGTATGGATGATTACATTAGTAATAATTCCCGTTTATTTACTAGTCATACTGAGCGGCTTTCAAGCTTATGTGATATCTCTAATTAATTTAGGATATTACTTACACCGTATCAGCAAAAGTCAATGGATTATTGCAGTTGAATTAATTACCCATGCTCTCTGTGCCTTGGGAATTTACTGGGGTCGGTTCTTGAGGTTCAATAGTTGGGATTTTATCACTCAACCTGATGCCTTACTAACAAGAGGTATAGAAGAAACTTTAGGAAAACAGCCCTTGCTGATTATTGCTGTCACCTTTATCATCCTCGTTGGTTTGTACTGGATTATGAAACGAGTAACATTGGGTTTCATTAATCAACTAAACAATACCACAACAATCCAATCAGAATCAGTTAATTCTCACAGACCTAAAGCTGAATAATTGCTAATTTTTACAAATGATATTAAGTAGGGTGGGCAATGCCCACCAAAAGCTCCCTAAGTGTATTGCAAAAATCAAATACGAGTCCTATATACCCGTTTCTCAATCCATCTAAAGAAAGGAATCAGAACCCATTAATTTCTTATCAAAAGAAGGATGAAATTTTAACACACTAGAGGTTGAAATGAAGAAGGAGTCAGGAGTCAGTAGCCAGGAGTCAGAATAAATTAATGGGGGTCTTAAACCCAATTATATATCCGCCCGTCGTATATAATTCATTCTGATTTCTGACTCCTGTATTCTTTTTGATAAATCTAGATTGATTTGGATTGAATCATAATTATGTCACTATTCTCTATTGATGAACTGAAAAATTTAGTTGAAAATGCCCAACCCCCCTGTGTATCTCTGTATATGCCTATGCAAAAAGCCGGCGCAGAGATTAGACAAAATCCCATTCGTTTCAAAAACTTAATTAAAGAAGCTGAAGAACGTTTAGATACAATGTCTATACGTCACACAGCAGCAGTGAATTTGCTTCAACCAGCAAAAGAATTAGATCAAGATGATTTTTGGGAACACCAAAATCTAGGATTAGCAATTTTAATTTGCCAAAACTTGTTTCGTTACTATTGTCTACCCATGGAGTTATCAGAATTAGTAATTGTCAGCGAGAAATTTCACCTCAAACCTTTACTGCATCTAATCAATAATGATGGTGATTTCTATATCTTGGCTTTAAGTCAACAAGATGTAAAACTTTTTCAAGGAACTCGCTACAGTATCAATCAAGTAGAAGTAGAAAATATGCCGACGAGTTTAGAAGCAACTCTATTAGAAGATGTTTCACAAAAAGGAGTACAGCGTCGAATTGCCACATCTAAAGGGGGAACGGCTAATGCTTTTCAACATCCCGGCGAATTTCATGGTCAAGGAAGTCCAGATCAAGATCAGCACCAAGCACATATTCTAGAATTTTTTCATACTGTAAATTCAGCATTACATGATAAATTACGAGAAGAAAAAGCACCTTTAGTTTTAGCAGGAGTGGAATATCTATTTCCAATCTATCACCAGGCTAATACTTATCCCCATTTGCTAGATGAGGGTATTAATGGTAATCCAGAAATAATTAAATCAGAGGAATTACATAATCTAGCTTGGCCAATTGTTGCACCTCTATTTCAGGAAGATAAACTGCAAGTAATGGAACTTTATCAACAATTAGCTGGTGAGGATAACGGTAAAACTTCTAGTGATATCAAAGAAGTTGTTAATGCCGCTTATTATCAAAGAGTTGCTTCCCTATTTGTGCCAATGAATAGACAAATTTGGGGTAAGTATGACTCTGACACTATGACCGTAGATTTACATCCAGAACCAGAAATAAATGATGAAGATATGTTTGATTTTGCTGCTAAATATACACTTTTAAATGGAGGCAAAGTTTACACTGTTGGGTTAGAAGAAATGCCAAATAATGCAGAAATAGCGGCAATTTTCCGATATTAGGTGATTACGGCACGGAAGCCACTTGCTTGTTTTGTCGTGGAAGAAGTGCCAAAATAGGTTTTATCTGGTTTAATTTGATATGGTAGGATAACTTTGCAGGTAGAATTATCTATATTGCCTGTAGCCTATCTCCACTTATGAATTTAATTTTGTCCCACTACTTATCTATATAGATGTAAGCCACTGTGAGCCAATTTGACACATCCGACATCCAAGCCCTATCTACTGAATTATCTCAGTTGCGTCAAGAGTTGCAACTTCGAGATCAATTAGTGCAACAACTATCTCAAGAGCTTTTCCGGCTGGTAAAGGATAATACCAATTATATGCCGCAACGGTCGGAGATTGAGCAAGACTCGAGCCAATTACAGGCTATCAATGAACAACTGCAAGCTGTTGAACAGCAAGTGGCATTTTACCAAGAACAAATTACATCGCGTGACACCGAAATTTATCAATTGCGGCAGTCAGTACAGGAATTGACCGATCGCACTCGGATGTTAGAACAAGTTGTCCAAGAGTTACCCCAAATTTACCGTCGTAAGTTTGAGGAACGGATGAATCCAGTTAGAGAAAAGGTAGCAAATCTACAACGAGAAAACCGCCAATTACAAGCAGAATTACAAAGTGTGAGTTATCGTTTAGCACTCAAAACCCGCTATACAAATCATGGTGGGGTTGATTTGCCAACTTTCCCCCGTGCTGAATCCGATCCTGGTAATATTTCTACGGCTCAAAATGCTTAAATTACAAGGGAGAAGGAACAGTCAAAAAAACAATCCCAAATGCTTTGGCAAATGGGATGTTAGGTTTTAAGGTTAAAAAAATGATCGCTTAAATTTAGCTGGCCAATGCTAAGTAGTCATCTTGGGTATTTTGAGCGATCGCTAAAATGTCTTCGTAGCTGTTAAAAATTTCAAATACTGAATCTAGCTGTGTCAGTTCAAAAATCAGTCTAACTGGAGTCTGCACGTTGCAAAGCACTAAACGGCAACTATTTTCACGGGCAGTTTTCAGTAATTCTACCAGGGGGACTAACCCAGAACTATCCATAAAATCAACTTCTGCTAGGTCAATAACCCACAGTTGTTGTTCTTGGGTATTCACTCCAATCATCTGTTCACTCAAGGCTGTACCACGATCTAAATCTATACTTCCTTGGGGTTTAAACAAAATTACTTTGCGTTCTTGTGTAAGAGTCATAAATTTAACCGGGTATTTGAAACACTTAAAAAAAGCAAGTTGACATTAATACTGGTTTGATATCAAAAGCATTTTGACTGCTTTCCTCGGATTATAGGGGGTGAAACCAATGTATTGGAAATAGTGCAATTCGGTACTTTTGCCGTATAATTTTTGATTATTATGTAAGTATAAGCATAAATGCTCTGTTAATTCCGTAGCAAAAGTATCTTTTTTGATTTTAGATCAGGATTTACAAGATTAATTTCAGGAAAAAGGGCATAAAAAATTAGACCTCTTGCATAAATACTTTGGTGTTACCAAGAATATTTTTGAAAAGCTCACGCAGAGGCGCAGAGGCGCAAAGAAGAATTTGAAAATTACGACTTTTGCAAGAAGTCTATTACTCCTCCCGTTCTTTCCTTGCTTGACAGTCGAAACAAAGACCAGAGAAGATATACTAAAGGTAATAAATGTAAAAATTTGTAAAGATGGTGGTGCTGAATGTCTTTTGAGTTAATTTCCCTGGAAAATATCCAAGAAATCGCCCATAGTTATGGTTATTGGGCAATTTTTCTGGGAATTTTACTAGAGAATTTGGGCATTCCTCTTCCTGGTGAAACTGTAACTCTAGTAGGCGGTTTCTTAGCTGGTAGTGATGAACTAAATTACTGGTTGGTTCTTGGTGACGCTGCTACGGGTGCTGTAATTGGTGGTACTTGCGGCTATTGGATTGGTAGACTCGGCGGTTGGTCTTTTTTATTACAAGTTGGTAAAATATTCCGTATATCTGAAGTGAGATTGCTGAGTATTAAAGAGCAATTTAGTGATAATGCTGCTAAAACTGTATTTTTTGGACGTTTTCTCGCCTTACTGAGAATTTTTGCCTCACCTTTAGCTGGTATTGCAGAAATGCCTTTTGGCAAATTCATGATTTACAACGTGGCCGGGGCAACTGTCTGGGCTAGTGTAATGGTGACGTTAGCTTTTTTTGCCGGCAAGATTATTTCTCTAGAACAATTGGTGACTTGGGTGAGTAAGTTTGCAATTTTGGCCTTATTAATTTTGGTTGTGTTAATTGTCGTGCCGATTTGGTGGGAATCTCGCCAAGTTAGATCAGAATTGGCAGGATTAAAGGATGAACAAGATTAATTTTGATCACGGATTGCTCACGGATTCATGGGATTACACTGATTTATAAGATTAATTTGGCGATTTTCTTTCTTCCTCCTGACTCCTGTTATGAATAATGGGGAAGATTTATCCCCATTACCAATTACGAACACGGATTTAATGGATTACACGGATTGCACGGATTTAAAGATTTTCCAATTACC
>NZ_JAYGHC010000001.1:7612-111286 GCF_034932285.1 Cronbergia sp. UHCC 0137 | reverse complement strand
CCCATTACCCATTACCCATTACCCATTACCCATTACCCATTAGTTTGTTTAGCCCAAATGCGAGTGGGTAAGCCCCAGACGTAGATAAAGCCTTCTGCTGCTTTGTGATCAAATTGATCTTCTGCACCGTAAGTTGCCAAATCGGGGGTGTAGAGGGAGTTATCGCTCCAACGTCCAACTATTATGGCGTTACCTTTAAAAAGTTTTAACCGCACAACACCGGAAACTCGTTCTTGTGTCTGTTGAATAAAGGCATCCAACGCGCCTTTGAGGGGGCTGTACCAGAGTCCGTTGTATACCAGTTTGGTGTAGGTTTCTTCGATGCCGCGTTTGTATTGGCTGACATCTGCGGTGAGGGTGAGGCTTTCTAAATCACGATGGGCATTAATCAAGACAATCATGGCGGGTGATTCATAAATTTCCCGCGATTTAATGCCTACTAAGCGGTTTTCAATCATGTCGATCCGCCCGATACCATGATTACCTACTGTTTGGTTAAGTTCTTGAATTAATTCAACTGGATTTTTAGTTGTACCGTTGATAGCGGTGGGGATACCTTTTTGGAAGGTAATTTCTAGATATTCTGGTTCATCGGGGGTTTGAGCGATCGCTTTTGTCATTTCATAGATTTCTTCTGGTGGTTCAGATGCGGGATCTTCTAACAAACCAGCTTCAATACTGCGACCGAGTAAATTTTTGTCGATACTATAGGGAGAGGATTTTTTAACTGGTGTAGGAATCCCAAATTTTTCACCATAAGCGATGGTTTCTTCCCTACTCATGCCCCATTCTCTCGCCGGTGCGAGGATTTTGAGGTGAGGATTGAGGGCGGTACAGGAAACATCAAAGCGTACCTGATCGTTACCTTTACCTGTACAACCGTGAGCGATCGCATCCGCGCCATATTTTTCGGCTGTTTCTACTAACACCTTAGCAATCAGTGGCCGAGCTAAGGCAGTTCCCAAAGGATAGCGATTTTCATACAAAGCATTGGCTTGAATCGCCGGAAAAGCGTAATCTTTAATAAAGCTATCTTTGACATCAGCCACCAGAGATTCACTTGCACCCGATTTCAGAGCTTTTTCTCGAACTGGCTCTAATTCATCTCCCTGGCCTAAATCTGCTGCTAGAGTGATAACTTCTTCTACACCCCATTCCTGCATCAGATAAGGAATACACACGGATGTATCTACTCCACCAGAATATGCCAGCACAACCTTTTTGGCTCGACCCATTGGTTACTCCACTTAGAAAAACAAAGAATGAGTCATTATTATATATGACTAAACCCTGTATATTTTTTAGATGCAACAGCGATCTAATTAAAAATCCTGTCCTCGCAGCTTTTGATCTATTTTCTAGCTGGCTGACTGTAGGGATATGGTGTGTTAAATTTCCTCTATGGGGTATTTAATTGTTCAGGGAACTGTGACACCTTTGTGTTAATCCTATTTGGAAGATGAGTAATTAATATTTTTATGAGTAAAACTGTGTTTTTTAGTGTTGTCATCCCAACTTACAATCGTTTACCGATTTTAGAAAAGTGTCTCCGGGCTTTAGAAAGCCAAAAGCTAAGTAAATCAAGTCTTATAACTGGTTATGAAGTGGTTTTAGTAGATGATGGTTCTACTGATGACACATTGGATTGGTTAGCAGCACACAAGGAAGAGTTTCCCCATCTACGCTGTTTTGAACAGGATCATGCAGGACCAGCAGCAGCAAGAAATTTAGGGGTAAATAAGGCAGTTGGAGATACAATTATTTTCATTGATAGTGATTTGGTAGTTTTACCTAATTTCTTAGAAGCTCATGCAGTAGCTTTAGTGCAGGGTAGAGAGAAGTTAGGGAACGACAAATGTTTTACCTATGGTGCAGTAATTAACACCTCCAATTTTAACAATCCCACCTCTGAACCCTATAAAATCACAGATTTTTCTGCCGCTTTCTTTGCTACAGGTAATGTTGCCATTTCTAAACATTGGTTAGAACAAGCGGGATTATTTGATATTGGGTTTCAACTCTATGGTTGGGAAGATTTAGAATTAGGAGTAAGATTAAAAAATCTAGGTTTAAAATTAATTAAATGTCCTGAAGCTGTGGGTTATCATTGGCATCCACCATTTAGTTTAGCAGAAATTCCCACATTGATTGATAAAGAAATTCAACGGGGACGCATGGGGATTTTATTTTATCAAAAGCATCCAACTTGGGAAGTAAAAATGATGATTCAAATGACTGTATTTCATCGTTTATTGTGGGGGATTTTGACATTAAATGGGTTATTGAATGAAAGAACCATGTCTCCCTTTTTGCAATGGTTGATTAATTTAGGTAAACCGCAGTTAGCTTTGGAAATTGCCAGGATTTTTCTGAATTGGTATAATGTCAAAGCAGTTTATCAGGCCTATACAGAAATCCATTAGAGAATTCCACAAAAAAGATGATCCAATCTCCTTGTATTATTAGTGGGCAAGATGCCCGCACCACAAGAAATTTTGGGGTATTTTTTTAATTGGAAGTCTCTTAATGATGATATCTCCTGCAAAGTTGCAAAGGTAAGAAAATCCAAATTAACAGGTTTTAATTATGCCAACACCGCAAAGTGAAAATCTCTAGAAATGTGATTTTTATGCTTGGACTCAGCAACAGATTAATCTCTTAGATAGTCAACAATGGAATCAGCTTGATGTTATCAATTTAATTGAGGAGATTTCATCTTTAGAGAGAAGGGAACGTCAAGAATTGAAAAATCGTCTTAGTATTTTGCTTGGTCATTTACTAAAGTGGGAATATCAACCATAATCTTGCCGTAGACTAAGCTAGAATGTTAATTCCATCGTGAGCGTGTCTACACCAAAAATCACTCTTTCAACTATGATTTTGCCGCAATTTAAAATTTAAAGCATAAGCTTGCCGAAATTTGAAGGTGTTGGATAAATGCAACATTGCCAACAGTAATGGCACTGCCAAAACGGTGGTTAGGATCGTGGATTAAATTGCCAATTAGTCCAAACTCAAGTTCCTAAGCTAAAACTGAGACAAGTAATGAGACAGAATTAATTACACAACTGGTTTTTCTGTTCCCCTTCGACTGCGCTCAGGGCAAGCCTGTTCCCGGTCGGTGAGCGTCTTGTACTGACTTGTGCCGAGCGACTTGTACTGAGCGAAGTCGTAAAGCCTAACGGCATAGCTGACGCTTACCGCGGAGCGTGGCGTTAGCCATAGTAAGCCGAACCAAAGTGCTGACTCCTGAATTCTCACCAGATGTCTAATGTCCTAAAAATCAGGATACCATTCAAAATAGACAAACAGCCTACTTTCTAACTATGCAAACAGTAGTTACTCCCGAATCTCAAACAATGGATACTCCCAAGAAAGGATTGCCAGTAACAATTATTACTGGTTTTTTAGGTAGTGGTAAGACAACTTTACTTAATCATATTTTGACTAATCAGCAAGGGTTAAAAACTGCTGTATTGGTAAATGAATTTGGTGAAATTGGCATTGACAACGAGTTAATTGTTTCCACTGACGATAATATGGTGGAACTGAGCAACGGTTGTATCTGTTGCACTATTAATAATGATCTGGTTGATGCAGTTTACCAAGTTCTAGAACGGGAAGAAAAACTAGATTATTTAGTTGTAGAAACAACAGGACTAGCTGATCCTTTACCAGTTGCTATGACATTTCTCGGCTCAGAGTTGCGAGATCTAACTCGGTTGGATTCAATTATTACCGTAGTTGATGCAGCTAATTATAGCTTGGATTTATTTAATTCTCAAGCAGCATTTAGTCAAATTAACTATGGTGATGTAATTATTCTCAATAAAACAGATTTGGTAGATGAAGCAACTTTAACGGAACTTGAAAGAAAAATTAATGAGGTAAAAGAAGGTGCAAGAATTATCCGCACTAATCGCTCCCAAGTCCCACTACCTCTAATTCTCAGCGTTGGTCTGTTTGAATCTGATAAATATTTTGAATCAGAAAAAGATCAACATCACGACCACGAACATCATCACCATCACCACGATCATGATCATGCCAATTGTGGACATGAAGATCATAATCATGAACATCATCACCATCATTCAGATCATTTAGAAAATGATGGTTTTACCTCTGTATCTTTCCAAAGTGATCAACCCCTTTCTATTAAGAAGTTTCAATATTTCTTAGATAACCAATTATCCACAAATATCTTCCGAGCTAAGGGAATTATGTGGTTTAATGAAAGTCCCCATCGTCATATTTTCCATTTGTGTGGTAAGCGGTTTACTATAGATGATGATGACTGGAAAGGTCAACCCAAAAATCAGTTAGTATTAATTGGTCAAAATCTAGATACTGAAACGTTACTTCAGCAGCTAGAAAACTGTGTGTGTTTGCCTTCTAGCAGTAAAGGTAAGGGATTTGGTAAATAATCAATTCTGTTAATTTATTTAGAGGTTGTTTTAAAACTTTTTCCTGTGAGATATGACACCCTCAGATCCCCCTAAATCCCCCTTAAAAAGGGGGACTTTGAGGAATTTAGTGGGGGATCTCAATTAATTCTGATACTTTTCAAACATCCTCTCACAATTTTAGTCTATCTTCCCCTAGCCCAATGAGTCAAAATCCCGCAATTGATGGTACTGCCAGTTTAATTTCTCCTAATATTTCTGAGCAAAAATCAACATTAAGAAATCCTTTAAAATTAGGAGTGATGGCTTCTGGAAATGGTAGTAATTTTGAAGTTGTTGCCCAAGCTATTGAAGCGGGACAGCTAAACGCCCAAATCCAGGTTTTAATTTACAATAACCCCACAGCGAAAGCGGCAGTTAGGGCAGAAAATCGGGGTGTGGAAACTGTTTTGTTAAATCACCGTGATTACAACAGTCGGGAAGAATTTGACCGGCAAATTGTCCAGACATTGGGACGGTATGAGGTCGAATGGGTAATTATGGCGGGTTGGATGCGTTTGGTGACGGAAGTATTAATTGATGCTTTTCCTGAGAGAATTATCAATATTCATCCTAGCTTATTACCTAGTTTTAAGGGAGTCCGGGCTGTGGAACAGGCTTTAGCCGCAGGGGTGAAGATAACTGGTTGTACGGTGCATCTTTTGTGTTTAGAAATGGATAGTGGTCCGATTTTGATGCAAGCGGCTGTACCTGTACTTGCTGATGATACGGCAGAGACACTCCATGCTAGGATTCAATTACAAGAACACCGAATTTTACCATTAGCGATCGCTCTACTAGGGCAAAGCGGAAGTTATACGGGAGGCGTTAGCGATTTCAGACATTAATAGCAGATAAAACCCAATCTCGTAAATATGAATTGACTTGTTCAGGAACTTCATCATGGGGACAATGACCTGCTGTGAGAAAATGTTCTGTTAATTGGGGATAATATTCACGGAACTTTTGAGAACGTTCTCGCGCTTTCATCCAAGGATCTGCTTCTCCCCATAACAGCAATAAAGCACAATTTAATTGTTTAAGCAATATATCAACTTTTTCTCCTTGGGGACTACTAAAAACAGAAACGAATACATCCAAAGCCCCTGAATCATAAGCTGGCCGATAAATTTCTTCTACTAATTGATCGGTAATTGCACTTTTATCAAGATAAACTTTTTCTAAGGTGCGCCGAATTACCCAACGCTGACGCACATATTGAAATAATAAAGACTGGAGTAATCGTTGTTGAAACAGCCATTTTGTGGCTTTACCTGATATTTGTTGTAGAGGATTTTTTGGGGGCTGAATTTGGCTTTCTAAGGGTTCTGGTTGACTAAATGGCCCAGCACTATTGAGTAATACTAAACCTGCTACACTGTCAGGACGTTGAGCCGCAACACATAAACAAGCATAACCCCCAAGGGAATTACCGGCTAATACGGTTTTTTGTCCTATCACTTCACTGATAAAATCATCTAGTTGGTCGCGCCATAAATCGCCACTGTACTGTAATTTAGGTTTTGCTGAACGTCCAAATCCTAGTAAATCGATCGCATATACTTGAAAATCCTCGCACAGTCCTGTAATATTTTTACGCCAGTGGTCTGTGGAAGCGCCAAATCCATGCACTAATAGTAATGGTGGCCTTTGGGTTTGTTTTTCTCCAGCTTGGACGTAGTATATGTTATGTCCACGCCACTGCCAATACTGACCTGTAAGTGGGGTTGTAGTAGTTTGCATATTGCAAAGAAATGTTAAGTTGTTATTCATTATTTTAGATTAACTGGTAAGAGAAAGTTGAAAATGAGTGAAGAAAAAATGATTACGGGTAAAACTAAACTTTTAGGGGTGATTGGATACCCTGTGGAACATTCCCTTTCGCCGGTGATGCACAATGTAGCTATTGCTAAGTTGGGGTTAGATTATGTATATCTGCCTTTTCCCATTGCACCGGAAAATTTAGAAATAGCGATCGCTGGTTTAGCATCTCTTGGTATTATCGGTTTTAGTGTGACAATTCCCCATAAACAGGCGATTTTGTCTTTTTTATCAGAGGTTTCACCTATTGCTCAAGCTATCGGTGCAGTCAATACTGTTACTCGTCAAGGTGACAAATGGGTGGGAACAAATACTGATGTAGAAGGATTTATTGCTCCTTTACAAACCATTGATGATCAAAATTGGCACCAAAAAACGGCAGTAATTTTAGGAAACGGTGGTGCAGCTAGGGCGGTTGTTGCTGGTTGTGTACAGTTAGGTTTGGCAGAAATTCACGTCGTGGGGCGTAATTCGCACAAATTGAGCGAATTTAGTCGGAGTTGGGAAAATTCACCCTTAGCTGGTAAATTTCAGGTACATGAATGGGAAGAACTACCAAAGCTAATTCCCCAAGCCGATTTACTGGTAAATACTACTCCGGTGGGAATGTATCCCCGTGTAGATGAGTCACCGTTGAGTATGGATGAGTTAGGGGATTTACCATCTAGAGCGATCGCTTATGATTTAATTTATATCCCTAAACCGACGAAATTTTTGCAATTAGCAGCAAAACAAAAAACTATTGTGATTGATGGTTTAGAAATGCTAGTCCAACAAGGTGCAGCAGCTTTAAAAATTTGGTTGCAGCAAGAAACTGTTCCTGTAGTCGAGATGCGTCAAGCATTACAAAATCATTTTGCAGCCAAGAAGCCGTGATCTATTAATTAAGAGACTTCCAAATAAAAAAATATCCCAAAATTTCTTGTGGTGCAGGCATCTTGCCTGCTAAGTAGTCAGACAAAATTAAATTCATTCGTTCAGAGAGGGAACAGAGAAATGTCATACAGCGATTTTACTCTTAGAAAAGTTAAGCAAACCTTTGGTATAAACACCATTGAAGATAAAAAATTTCTGCCAGAAATCCAACCAATTGCTGCTAGTATAACCCTTACTGATTTTTTAGCAGAAAGTTTACCATTAGCTATAGCGACAGGAAGTGAAAAAGCACGTTCTGAGTTAATTATTAGTCCGGTTTTACTAGAAGTCCGCAAGATTTTACAAAGAAAAATTAGTCTATTTTCTGGTGCAGATTTTACTGTAGATTCGGCTTTAGGATTAAATGGAGTTTGTGATTTTGTTCTCAGCCGTTCACCGGAACAGTTAGAAGTTGAAGCACCGGCGGTTATGATTGTGGAAGCCAAAAAAGCAGACTTAAATCCCGGTATTGGTCAGTGTATTGCAGAAATGATTGCTGCTCAAAAATTTAATGAAATTAATAATCAACCTATTTCTACAATTTATGGTAGCGTAACTAATGGTACTGCTTGGCGATTTCTACAATTAACAGAACAAACTGTAACAATTGATTTTACAGATTATCCCCTTCCTCCTGTTGATGTCATATTAGCCATTTTAGTTTGGATGGTAACTTCTGCTAATTAACTTCAATTTATTAGCTATCTATAGCCTCCGATTTGATTTATCTAGGGGTTTCATAACTAATTTTTGTGTAGGGAATTTGTTCAAGAACGTAATTGGTAATAGACGATAAAATACCTGTAATTATCCTGTTAATCCTTTAATCCTGGACATCCTGATTCAGACAAAAATAGATAATCTACCAATAAAATCCTCATGTTCTTGACTTGCTAAACCCTGTTGAACAACGGCTAATACTTTACATACATCTCCTGCCAACAATGCTGTTTTATCTAACCATAAACCTGGAAAAACCTGGGAGTAAATTATATTATCTGCATTGGGTTGAAGTTGAATATACTGACCTTCTTGTAACCTAAACCAATCAAATTGATGGTCATAAACTCGCCAGATTAAATATTCTTGTACTTGATTACGACGATAAACTTTGAGTTTTTCATGCAAATCATAGGAAGCACTAGAAGCGGCAATTTCTACAATTAATTCTGGCCCACCTTCTACATAATCATCTTTATTGATTTTTGATTGTCCTCCTGTTTCAATTCTTAATAAAGCATCTGGTTGTGGTTCGTTATCTATATCCAGAAGAACAGTAGTATTATCCAGTGCTTCTACTCCTGGTGTAGCTGCTTCATAAGTACCTAACCAAGTCATAATGCGAGCATGGGGTTTACCATGTTGTTTTGCTCTAACGGGTGATGCCACGTAAACTACTCCTTCAATTAATTCGGCTTTTTTCAAATTCGGCATAGCATGATAACGCCGTTCAAATTCATGACGGGTAAGTTTGTCGCCGTTTTCTAAGGGTGGAATAGTTAAGATAGGAGAAATTGCGTTAGTAGATATCATAATTTTCTCAAATATTGAAGAACATGAAGTTGTCTGAATCAGGATATCCAGGATTTAAGGATTTACAGGATGTCATATTAGGAATTTTGGTGTATGTATTATAATTTTATCGAAATAATACTTAATCACCAATTACGAACACGGATTTAACGGATTACACAGATGACACGGATTTGAAGATTATCCAATCACCAATCACCAATCACCAATCACCAATCACCAATCACTGCGGCATCCTTGTGTACATCATCTGTCCTTGGGAACTGTAGATAAATAGAGGTAAATTAGCATTTTCACTGATGACTTTTAGGGCATTTTGTAGACTTTGGTAATGATTTTGCATATTAGTCGCAGTACCTTCATCTGGATTAGAAGAACTACTCTGTAATGCTTGATTGTATTCTGGAGTTAACCGAACAATAATGCCTTTGTTGTCGATGGTAAAAGTACAAAACTTGACTGTATTGGCACAGGTGCTAGTCAAATCAGCACGGGTTTGGGTTAAATCACCGTAGAGTTGTAGTTTTTCTTGTGCTTGAGTGAGTGCGACTGAATAGGGTTGAATAAAAGATTGAGCTTGAGGATGATACAAGCTTTCTGGGGAAATTTGTTTCATAGCCTCTAATGCTTCTTGCCAAGATGCCACTGCTAATTGCCATTGATTTTGGTTTGAGTGTATTTTAGCTTGGTTGGCTGCGGTTATGGCTTGTTGGTAGACTTGAGAGGCTAATAACTCCTTGTTAGCGCGATCGCGTGCGGCTATGAGTTTCGGTTGATACTTTTCTAACAGGGTTTGCGCTTCTTGGTGAGCAGCACTATCTGGGGATATACTCTTTAAGGCATTGATTACCACTAACCAAGTTGACTCTACTCTCTGCCAATCACTACTGGATTTAACATTTGCTTCGCGTTTGTAAGCTGCATCAGCTACGGCTTTGACAGCAACTAACTTCTTCAGAAATTTTTCTTCTTTCTCTAATTGCTGATTTACGGCTGTTAAACTGAGTCGATAACTTGGTAAATTTTCTTTTACCAGTCCATAGAGTTCGCTGTTAGGTTTGATAGATTCTAATTGAGCGATCGCTACTCGCCATAAACTCTGTCCAGCTTTTAATTCCTCTAAACTGGAGGCAGGAATTTTGGTTTTTTCTGCTGCTAAAGATGCTGATTCTAAAGCTTTTGTTACCTGCTGAATTTTTGCTAATTGGTCAGAAAAACTAGAATTTAATTCCCGCGCTTCTTGGTGACGAGGAGACCATTGAGGAATTTTTTCTAGTCCTGAAATTACCCCTTCTAGTTGCTGTTGTACAGCTAACAACTGTTGTGGTGATTTGCTTTGACGAATTAACTGCGGGGATTGGCGTTTAAATTGTTCGGCTGTTTCTACTTCTTGACAGACACCAATTACACAGGAGTTGGTAAGAAAGTAACCACCAAACCCGAAGAAAACAGCTACCATTAAAACTGCACCTGCAAGGATTGGTGTTGCTGGCAATGTTGGCTTATTAACATCTATATCTAAATCTACCGCAGGATCAGATATTTCTGGCTCATTTTCACTTTCCAAAGATGATAAATTGAAAGAAAATTGAGTATTTTCAATTGGTGTATCTGTAGTTGGAGATGGTGAATTAAGCAAATCTACAGGTGGAAAAATTAACTCAGGGCTTTTTGTATTGTTACTATAGGTTTGTATTCCCAACCTGATTTCCTTCTCTTCCTCTGACTCCTCCACTCTCAAGTCTAAGGAATCTTTGGCATAAGGTAGTTTTTCTCCACTAACTCTGATAAAAAACTGTACCTTGGGAGTTTGGTAATTAGATTGTCGTCTGAGTATATCTTTCAACAATACAAAAACTCTTACATTGTCAAAAATTAGACTTTCTGGATGTTGAATTAAAACCATCAATTCGTTATTTTTAATAGCGCATTTAACCTGAAAAAGATTGCCAGATGGAACTTCTGTCCGTAATTGTTCTTTTAGCTTATCAGCTAGAAGCTGTATATCTTCCTGGGAAACTGATACTTTCATAGGTTTTTAAAAGTAGTGTTATTACATAGATGCACAACAGAAAGTCTTTGATAACTAAAAATTTAGAGGAAATTCCTTGAGTAGCCAGTCTTTCGCGGACGAAAATTTCTCTCAAAACGTCGTTTCTCTGTGAACTCTGTGCCTCTGTGGTTGTAAGTCCTAATTGCGAGGCTTCCATCACAATCTCAAACCCTGATGTTTCCTATCCTGTAAGTAAGCCCTGTATTATTTCGACTCTCTGCAAGTTTCCCATACTGCTAGATAATATATTAGACAATAAAAATGCAGTATAAATGACAAATTACAGATAGCGACAATAAAATTTTTTTCCCTGTTTAGTAATGTCCCTGCTTTAGTTAGCATGGTAGAGTTTACCATTGACAGGAGTAACTTACAGGGATGAAGGAAATAAATACCTTAATCTTGCATAAGTCCTACCTAATTGATATAAAATAACAAATACACGATATAGTTTCAGTTATTACAGTAATTAACAAGTAAGTCAAGAACGATATCTGTTTGTCCTCACGCTAAAAACGAAATGCGATCGCCAAGTAGTTTTTATGCTATATCATAGAATTATCTTTAAAAAGAATAGTATATTTACAGAAAATAAATTATACTTGATCAGTCTGTTAAGGAAGTTTGGGCAGAAAGAAAATAATTTGTTGATCTGATGGGATTAGCTAAAATTAAACCGTGTGATCTAGCAAAATAAATTTTTTAAGTTACCCCAAGCTTGATTCCAAAATCAAGGTACTGTAAAAACTATCAGACAGAGAAAGGTACTTTGGAAGTATCAATACAAGGTGCGTATCAATGGATTTATTAGAGTACCAAGTAAAAGAATGGTTTAGGATGATGGGTATTCCCGTTTTACCCTCCCAACGAATCGACCATCCGACAGATTTAAAAAGATTAAAAATTTGTTACCCGATTGTGCTGAAATCCCAGGTACACGCAGATGAAAGAGCAAAAGCCGGTGGAGTGAGAATTGTCGAAACCACAATTGATGCGATCGCTGCTGCTCAAAATATCTTTAGTTTACCAATTTGGGGAGAGTTACCGGAAGTATTACTGGCAGAATGTAAATATGATGCCCAGGAAGAATTTTATTTTGCTGTGGTTTTAGATACTAACCTCTGTCGTCCAGTCCTTTTAGGTTGTAAGGAATTGGATAGCGATGGGGAGTCCGCAGGAGAAAAAATGCAGTATGTGGTAGTAGAGGAGGAATTTTCGCCATTTTATGCCCGCAGACTGGCCTTAAAAATGGGTTTTCAAGGTGCGTTAATCCAGTCAATCAGCGATGTGGTAGAGAAAATGTACCAGTTGTTTGAACAAAAAGACCTGGATTTAGTAGAAATTAACCCTCTAGCAGTTAGTCCTTCTGGGCAAATAATGGCTTTAAATGGTAAAGTTAAAGTCAATGAACGGGCAATTAACCGTCATCCAGAAATAGCTCAAATAGCTGCACAAGTAGTTAATCGTCATGGCAATCATCAGATCAAAAATATTTTAAATGACTGGGATCAGCCAAAAATGAACGGTAAAATCGGTATTTTAGGGAATGGCAGAGGTTCAGTGTTGACAACCTTAGATGCGGTGGTTGATGCTGGGGGAAAACCTGGTATTTGCTTGAATTTGCGACATTCTTTTTTGACCCATCCCTCACCGAATAATTTTAGCGATCGCTTAGAAGCAGGGTTAAAAATTTTGGTGGCTGAGAAAAGCACTGAAGTAATTCTGATTAACTTTCTGGGTACGATTCCTCAGATATCTAAATTCCCAGACGCGATCGCTAAATTGATCCAACCAGATCATACATTTCTCTCTAATGGTAGTAATGGAAGTAAAAGCAAGCATAGAAAACACCTACCGCATTTTGTATTCCGGCTTGCAGGTGATGAATTTAATAGTGCGAAAAAATATCTAAATACACTCAAACACCAAAATAAAACATTGATAGTAGTAGAAAATTTAGATGAGGCAATATCAGAAGCAGTCCGTCTGGCAAATATAGACTAATATCCTGCATTTTGATTTTTGATTTTTGATTTTTCCCCCATTCCCCTTATGAATCTAACATCAGAGAGTAAAGTTTTAATTCAAGGTTTTTGTGAATTTATATCAGAAAGTAATATTGCCCAAATGAAAGCCTATGGCACAAATTTGGTAGCAGGTGTCAATCCTGGATTTGGTGGACAGCAAAAATACGATCTCCCCGTGTTTGATTTAGTAGAGGAGGTAGTATCACAATTTGGACACATTGACACCACAATTATTTGCGTACATCCTTATCAAGTTTTAGATGCCGCATTAGAAGCGATCGCTGCTAATATCCGTCAAATTATTATTATCTCTGCCGGTGTCCCACCTTTGGATATGGTGAAATTGCTTCGCAAAACTGAAACTGGAGAAACCTTAGTCATCGGTCCCAACAGTCCAGGAATTATCGTACCTGGAAAGATTCTTTTAGGGATACAACCAAGCGAATTTTATACACCCGGTTCTGTAGGGATTGTCAGTCGTAGCAGCACTCTCACCCATGAGGTAGCTTGGGAATTAACTAAAGCCGGTTTGGGACAGTCGATTAGTGTCAGCATTGGTAGCGATGCAATAGTCGGTTCATCGTTTTTGCAATGGTTACAAATTCTCGACGAGGATGATACTACAGAAGCGATCGTCTTAATTGGTCAATTAGGTGGCGAAAGTGAAGAAGTAGCGGCACGCTACATTACAGAAACTATTGATAAACCAGTCATTGCCTATATTGCAGGTAGACACGCACCCCCCACAAAGCATTGGCATCAGTCAGGCAATTTAGCCATAGTTGCTGGGCGCAATAGTAATTTTGGCACAACCCAAAGTAAATTAACAGCTTTTGAAACCGCGCAAATTCCCGTAGCAGAAAGTCCTAGACAAATTCCCGAATTATTGAAAAAGGTGATGAAAGCTAACGAATAAACGGGTTAGGGGAGTATTGTAATACGCCCCTACTGATTTAAATAGGTAAATTATTGGGATCAATTCCCTGGGATTGCAAGTAAGCCATCAGCTTTTCTTTTTGCTCACGTTCCTGTTCAGCCCTTTGGCGTTCCTGTTCAGCCCGTTGGCGTTCCTGTTCAATCCTTTCCACCGCCCAAGGCAACAAATTACTATCCTCATCCCACCATCGTAACCAATACCCAGTCCGTCCTTCCTTTGCTCCCCGCCAAGTTCCTAAAAATAGTCCCATCGTATCAATCCAATGACGACCATTCTCATCTGGTTGCTTTAATTCATAACGCCCATTTTCTAGTTGATAATATTCTAATAAACCTCCATCTGGATCAAAAATGATATAAACGGGAACTTGTAAAATTTGCTCGTAAAAAAACCATTTTCCCGGTGGGTAAGTCCGTTTAACAGAATATTCTCCACCTTCTTGATCTGATAAAAACTCCATCACTACAGCCGGTACATCCCCTTCTAAATTGGGTGTATAGCTTTTCCGTTCTGGTAAAATTTCCTTGACTGAAGGAATATATAACCAATCTGGTGCTTTAGCGACAAATTGTTCATTTAATGTGGCACAGATTCCGAAATTGGCAGCAATTAACATCTGTGGTTGGATGAAATCACTGATTTCTAAACTTTCTCGCAAAGCCCCTGCTAATAATGGCTGTCCTGTATTTTCCACCGGTTCATCCTCTAACTGAAAATCATCCGGTAAGGCTTCCCAAGAGATTACCAGTTCTGTGGCTGATTTGCTTTCACTGAGTAGGGTTGCCATAAACGCTACCTTTGGTTGATTTATTCTGATTTTATCATATCCCTATTCCCTCTTACATATCTTCTTTGTATTTTGCTAACAATTTAGGTAGATAATCAAATCCATCAACACCGATAAAAGCAATCATTTTTGAGCGTTGCTGCTGTAGTAAAATTTGGAATCGTTCAGCCCCAATTTGTCCTTGTAAAATAGTCATTAAACCCGCAGCTTGTCGCCATTCATCGGAGGCAATTTGTTCTAGAATATACATTCCTAAATTACCTGTATAAACGGCTTTTTCAGCATTTTGTAGATGATAATGAGCCTCGGCTAAATAAGCTAAATTCCGTCCTTGCAGATAATAATCTCCAGAAATTTGTGCCGTTTTAAACCCATTTTCTAAATATTTAATAGCAGTTTCATGTTGTCCAATAACTAAATAGGCAATACCTAAACTACTAAAACATAAAGCTTGACTTTGGAGGTCATTTAATTTTTCTGCTAATTTTAAACCTTGTTCTAGATAATTAATTGCTAATTCATAAACTTCTGGTTCTCTATTTTTCACTTCCTGGGCTTGCATCACTTCACTATAGCCTAAATTAACCAGTGCATTGGCTTCACCAATTCTGTCTCCCACTTGTCTGCTTAAAATTAATGCCCGTTGACTATTATTAATTGCGTCAGCATAATTTTTTTCTTGGACGTAGGTACGGCTGAGGTGGTTAAAATTGGCGATTTCACAGGGGCGATCGCTGGCTTTTCTAGCAATTTCCAAGGCTTGGTGATGGAATTTGAGCGATCGCGCATACTTACCTAATGCCCGTTGAGAATAGCCCAAAAGGGTCAAAATTCGCGCCTTTTCTTGAGTTCCCTCCACAGATCGCAAGGGTTCATCTAAATAATCCAACGCATCCCGTAAATAAGTACCAGAAAATGAAGCGAAAATCCCGCCATAAAGGGGAAAATAAGCCCGTTGGGTAAAGGTTCGCAAAATTTGCAGCATGATTTGTGAACAGCCATTAGTATAAATCTGCGACTGATTTTGAAAACCACTGGCTAACTGACTCCAAATCACCGCAAAAGTCAAAAAGGTAGAAATAGATAATTTCGGGCCTGCTTGAATATCATAAGCTTGTTGATCAAACCAGTTGACCAAGCCCCGTTGTAAATATTGTAAAATTATTGCCAATTCTACCCAATCACTGAGGCTGATTTGCTGATGTTGTTGGATAAATTCAATGGCAGATTTTTCTAATGCGAGGGTATGAAAAAACCCTTGGGGTAATTCACTTTTAACTAATTTAGCCCAACTTGCCCAAGGTCCCCTTTCACCTGGTACACCACCAAATCCGAGAGAACCCCGTTGTTCATACATCCAACTGAGTAAGTTTTCTTGGATTCGTTGCCAAGCGATTATACCACGGGTAATTCCCTGGGAAATTTGCTGTAAATCAGAATCGGCTTGAGCAAATTGCAGTAAAGATTTACCTAATTGCTGTAATTGAGATAAATTTAAAGGATGTTTGAGGTTAGGATCACTGACTCGCAAAAAGACCGCCAAACGATTTTCTGCGGTAGCCGTAGTAATTTCTCGCACAGCCGAAACGATTACTTCAGTGATTTTATTTTGCTCTTGCCACCGTTGCCATTGACTTTGTATAGTTTTGATGGCACGTAAACTGCGAGTGGCTTTGGCTTTTTTCAGTTCATCCTGTTCTTGATCTACTTGGGCTTGGGCTGCGTTAGTGCGATCGCTCAATGCTAACTCAAATACTTCCCCTGTTCCAGAAGTAATCCCTTTGAGTAACATTTGATATACTTGCTCAACAGAGCTAATCTTGCCCTTGAGAGTGGTTTCGACAATTTCATCAATTAAAGCCAGATAGCGAACTGATAAGTCAGTGCTGGCGCTATCACCCAATGGCAGAGTATCTGACACGTTAGCTATTACAAAACATCACGATAATTCTATATTATCTTAGGTTAACAATTCTTCTATGGCATTGGCACTGTTGGGTAAGGCGGCAGTTAAAACTTCCCTACCTGATTCTGTAACCAAAACATCGTCTTCAATACGGATACCGCGCACGTCAGCAAATTGTTCTAAACGTTGCCAATTGACTCGGCTTTGATATTGGGATTTGACTTTCGGATCATTTAAAATTGCTGGTACTTGATAAAACCCAGGTTCAATGGTGACAAGCATTCCTGGACGCAAGGGACGATTTAAACGCAGGTAACTTAACCCAAATCTGTCACTTCTTTTCCTGCCCTCATCATACCCTGCCAAATCCCCCAAATCCTCCATATCATGCACATCTAAACCGAGTAAATGCCCAATTCCGTGGGGAAAAAACAAAGCGTGAGCATCAGTTTTCACTAAATCTTCAGGATTTCCTCGCAAAATCCCCAAATTTACCAAACCTTCAGTAATCACCGTAGCTGCTAACAGATGAATTTCCCCATATTCTACACCAGGGGCGATATTCTCGATACAAGCATCATGGGCTGCTAAAACAATATCATAAATATCTCTTTGGGTAGATGAAAATTTACCGGAAACAGGCCATGTTCGAGTAATATCAGCAGCCCAACCAGTCTGGGTCTCCGCACCCACATCAACTAAAAGTAAATCTCCTGGTTCTATGGGGTGGTGATAATGACCGTTATGTAAAACTTCTCCGTGGACAGTGACAATACTGGTGTAAGCCGTAGTCATATTATGACCCATGATCACCGCTTCCATTGCTGCCCGGACTTGTGCTTCTACGTTAGATTTGGATGTTGCAGCCATTCCTGCTTTGTGCGCTTGAACACTGACATCGGCAGCTTTGCGTAACTCAACTAAAGCCGTTTGATCATGGGTAAGACGCAGGGAAACAATAGCTTTAGCTAAATCTAAATCAATTCCCTCCAGTTGATTTTTCGGTAAAATCCATCTTTCTAATAATTGTGTTTGCTGTGTCCAAGTACCCGCGTCTTGGACGGGAACGGTAGCCGCATTTTCTAAATATGCTGCTAATTCTGCCATTGGTCTAGTATCATTTGCCCCGATTTTTTCCGCAATTTCTTCACGAGTCGGGGTTTCACCATGCCAAAGGGCGCTGCTGGGGTCAGGGTCATCTATAAATAGTTGCAGGTTGCCCGCTTCGAGGCGAATGGCGGCGTTTTGTAGGGGTATTCCGGCAAAATAAAGGAAATGGCTATTGGCGCGGTAGGGAAAGGTATTGGCGGGGAAATTGCGGGGACTGTTTGCACCAGACCAGAGAATTGCGGGAAAGTCAATCAATTGGGCTAATTTTTGGCGACGGTGACGGAGGGTTTCTGGGAGAGAATTTGCTGTCATATTATCAACAATGATTTTACCTGTTGGATGCGATCGCTCTTTTGACATTATCGTTTTCTTGTGATGATTGTGCCAATATCAACCTATTTTGTGTACCTGAGCAAAATTAATTACACATTTTTTAAATAACCAGAAAAGTCACTGAAAAACTAACCACAGAGGCACAGAGTTCACAGAGAAATGAGGTTTTGAGAGATATTTTGGGTAAGTCCTGTTCCCAATTCCCAATTATGCTTAGGTGACTTGCTGCGATTTTGACTTTTTGAAACTTTTCCAATACCCCATTATGGTATACTGGATTAATTTTAAGACTACTCGTTAGGAATATTAACTATGACACAGATGCCAAAAACAATAGGTGTACCTCTATGTTCCCTAGTTTGACCGAATTTAGTATTTCAAGCTTGTTGATGTTTTTCATTCTTTCGACAAGATACCTGATTGTGTCCTCTCTTCTCTATTGGTTACTTTGGATTCGTCGTCCAGAGTCTTGGGAAAATCGTCGTCTTCAAGATTTGGATCGATATAAGAGCAAAATGAAGAGTAAAATCAAGAATGAAATCAAATGGTCTATATGGTCTTGTTTAATCTTTGCACTACCTAGCGCTTTTATAGTTGAGATGGCCAAGCTGGGAAACACCAAAATTTACCTAGACCCCTTGGAATATGGCTGGATGTATTTGGTTCTCAGTCTGCTTATATATTTGTTTCTACACGATACTTACTTTTATTGGACTCATCGTTGGTTACATATCCCCAGTGTATATCGTCGCTTTCATAAAGTGCATCACGAATCGCTCAATCCTACACCTTGGACTTCCTTTTCATTTCATCCAGTGGAGAGTATTATTGAGGCAATTATCATTCCTATTTTGGTGTTTATTATTCCGATTCACATTAGTCTAGTCGGAGTCTTACTAACATTAATGACGATCTTTGGAGTTGTGAATCACACAGGTTATGAAGTTTATCCGCGTTCATGGATGCTTGGTTTTTGGAATGAACATTGGATCACACCAACGCACCACACACTTCATCATCACAAATTAAATTGCAATTATGGTCTTTATTTTCGGTTTTGGGACAAGTTGATGAAGACTGATGTTATGATCAAAACCCTATTTATGAAAATTAAGAACCCGGTATTCTAATCTTTGTAAAAAGCATAGGTTTTAATTAGGTGGGCATTGCCCACCCTACGGATATGTATGAGTAAAAGATTGACCTAAGCCATTGATCAAACTCGTTTCGTAACAGAGTTTTAATTCTGACTCCTGACTCCTGCTATCTTAATCATCTTTTTCCTAACTTCCAATCTTCACCACCAGGTAACTGAGTTAAATAATCATCAATCACTGCTGGTAATTCTTTAATTGAATAATTATATGTTAATTCTAACAAGGTTTGACATTGATTGATTATCTCCAGTTTCTCTACTATTTCGGTTAATTGAAATGGACTATAAATACTGTTCATAACTTCATCACTGGCTTCACGAATAGCTTCTTCAAATTCATCTTCTAACATTGATTGCCACTCGTCTATTTTAATGTAGTATGAAATTTTATTATCTTGTAAATTTAGTTTTTTTATTTCTCTGATTGAACTACGAATTGAATTTGCCCAAGAATTAGTTAATCGTTTTTCTACTTGATTTTTAATTAAATGAATCATCAACCTGATTAAGAAAGATTGAATATTTCTTAAAATTGCTTGTCTACCCATCCCCTCTAACTCATCTACAATAGCTAAAGCCTCATCATAACGCTGTCCTAAAATACTATTTCTGAGGTCTATTAATTCCTGCGTCATTGTATTATTAACTTTTACAGTAATTATTATTGACATAATAACATCAATTATGAATTATTTGCACGCAGAGGCGCAGAGTCGCAGAGAGTAAAATTTGAGAATATCTGATTTATATTCACCATTTTTTATCGTTGTCCTTTGCGAACCATCCCTAATCCATATAAATATAATTCGGCTACTGCATAGACACGAGGAGGTGGATCTTTAGGGCGAGTGCGTTCTATGAAAATACCCGCATCAACCATAGATTTAATAGGAGCAGTTAATTCACTATCCTTGATGCCCCATATCTCAGCTAATCTATCTTGAGTAATGGGAGAACGTTCACCTTGTGGAAGTTTATCGACATATTCTATTAGTTCAGAATATTCATTTTTAATTTCAGCTACTCGCTGTTGCGATACATAGGGAAAAGCATCAATCAAAGACTTTGGACGTAAAGTTATATCTGAACTATATTCTGTAGAAAATTCTTTTTCTTTTTTAACTGCTTCTTGTAATAGCAATATTAAACTGCGTGGAAAACAATTCTTTTTACCATCTGCAATACGAGTCCGAATCCAGTTATAAGTATAGGCTTTATTACCTCTACCCATTCGTTCACCCCATAAAGGGTATAAACTTTTACGCAATTGCTCCAAACCGATTATATTCAGGCGTTCAGCATTCACTCCGAACTGTTGTTCTAAGGATGAGCTTAAAGACCGAGAGTTTTTGAGTGCTTGTCGAAGTACCAACCGCCATAGATCGGCTTCATCCCAGCGTAACTCAAGTGAACGTCCCATGTAATGACCTGTATTTGTAAAATTGAGTTGTTTCCATATATCTTCACGTAAAAATATTTTAGGGACAATATGTTTTAAATTTGTTCCAATTTCTAACCACCATCCTAGTAAAGCTTCTAGTGATTTTTGGCGGCGTTGATAATCTGTTGGTGTAGAACCAAAACCAGCATCTAGTTCATCATAAAGTAGCCAAATAACTTTATTATTATCCTGTAACCATCGATCAATTATTCTTAATTCATCCGTAGCTTGTAGTCTTTTATCTGGAGACTTTGCTCGTTGTACTAACCAAGAAACTATTTCCAAATGAGAAGGGTTATCTTGACTGCTCAATCTAATTAATTCTTGTTCTAATCCAGAAATCAATCTTAGTTCTGACTGACAACGACACAGTTGTAAAAGTCCATAATTTTTCCAAAATAATTGCCAAGCATCTTTTCCTACTTGCTGCTCATAACTTTCTAAATCAGAACTTTCAAGAATAGTTTGTGAAACTCTAGGTTGACCATGACCAGGAATAAAATTAACATTATTCACATTAATATCTGATTGAGCTAATCCTTTAGCTGCTTCCGGTTGTTCTACGAAAAGTCGGAATAAAAGACTTTTGCCAGTTCCTTTCGCTCCAAGAATTAACCAAGTTCTGTTACTGAGAAATTGATGAAAATCTTCTGTTTTTTGAAATATATTGGGAATATCATTTGGTTCTAATTCCTGTGCTGTTGACGCTTGAAATTCTAATTCATGTAGAATTGTTCGGCGATTATCAACACTTTTTATAATAGAATTAGGCTGAATATCTGGTAAACTAGCATCAAGAGTATCAGCAAGATTTAAATATTTATCCAATAAACTTTTATCTACACTATTAACTAAACTTTTTAAGGTTGTAATAGCTGGATCATATAAAATTTGAGAATATATTTGTCCAATAGTGGTTTCATTTGGTAAACCCCAATTGTCTTCAATCCAATTTTCAACTTCATTAATCCAAGTGTTATGCTGTTCTTTAGCAACCACTGGTACAGGTGTTAATAGAAATCGTACATCTGGCTTACCTTGATATTCTTGTTGTTTACGAGCAGCTGTTACAACCCATTCCAGTCCTTTAAAATTTTGACGAGTAGGTGAAAAACAGATGATAGCAGTATCCGCTAAATCAAAAAGTGCGATCGCTCCCATATCGTTAAATCCAGGACGCGCATCAATTAATATAATATCTGGATCTAGTTGTTCTTGAATATCAGCTATTAATTGTTTAACTGCATTATGATCAGACCGATAAAAATAATGCACATCTAAGTTTGCTAAACGATGAATATAATATTCATTATACTCTCCTGCGGGAACTAAAAAGATTTCACCACGAGTTTGCAAGTGTATTCTTTGGATACAATCAACAATATTAGGAATATTTTCTTCAGGTGTTAAAGTTCTTTGATATAGATAATCTAATACTCCCATTTGTGCTGGATTGATATTTTCAATATCCTCCTCAAACATTATTGAAATTCCAGGAGCTTCTAAGTCAAAATCTACCATAACAACGCGACGATTACGGGTTGCTAATATACCTGATACTAATCCTAAAGCGGTGGAACGACCGACACCTCCTTTAAAAGAATAAAAAGTGACAATTAAAGGCTTTTTAGCTGGAATATCTTCATCTATTTTAGCAGGTTCATCTGGCTCTGGAGCCATTAAAATATCTGACCAAAGAGGAAATTCAATATATTGGGCAGGTTGCTCTTTTGCTTCTATGGGAGTTAGTAATTCATAATCAATTATAGGATTTTGTCCAAGATGGAAATCTATAACTGCTAAAAAATTGTCAATATCTTCTTCACGTTCAGTTAAAGACTTATTTTCAAAGTAATTTGTAATAATTCTGAGTTCCAGCCATCCTATTGATGTTTGCTTTACTATTACTTCTGCCTCTGGATCTTCGATTTGTAGTTGCTCAAGTAAGCAGGTTTTAATTGTTTGTGAGAGTAAATTTATATCATTCACGGTTTCACGCCTTGTTGTTGTAAAAAAAAGTTGTGTAATTTTTTTGCTGCATCAATAAATCTTCTGCTGTCTTCTTCATTCCCTGATGCCTCTGAATAACGTAAATCAGCATTACGCCATAAAGTAGAAACTTTATCCCATGCTTTTTGATAACTGTGGGTCTTATCTAATTGTATTATTCTTTTTAGAGACGAACTATTTAATAACTTTGTCAGACTATGTAATTCTGAACCTCTCTGTCCTTTTCTATATACAGTGGTCTTTTTAAAATTCTCTTGGTGTTGTTCATAGCAAATAAAAGCTTTGAGTGAGCATTCAATCGCATATCCACCGAGATAAACAGACCCAAGCCAGCGTTTTTGGTCATAGAGAACTTCAGCATCTTTAAGATGGCGGCGAGAAGCAGCTAGTTGACAACTTTTATTATAAGTATCCATCAAAGAGCGTGTTTGGTATATAAAATGATAAACGACTCCTGTTACCTGTCTAGTTAACTAGCAACTTGGGTGAATAGAGTTATATTAATTTATCACACTTGAATTGCATGACACAAATTATTACTCAAGTCGATGCTTTCACAAATACACCATTTAAGGGGAATCCTGCGGCTGTGTGTGTTTTAAATACTCCCCAAACTGATGAATGGATGCAAAATGTAGCCCAGGAGATGAATTTATCAGAAACGGCTTTTTTGATTAAGCAGGATGATGGTTTTAATTTGCGTTGGTTTACACCTTTGGTAGAAGTGCCGCTTTGTGGACACGCAACGTTGGCGAGCGCTCATGTACTATGGTCTGAGGGATATTTGTTATTATCTGAAATAGCGCGGTTTTATACTAAAAGTGGGTTGTTGACTGCTAAATTAGAGGGTGATTGGATTGAGTTAGATTTTCCTGTGAATCATTCCCAACCAATAGTCGCACCACCAGAGTTAAGTGCAGTTTTGGGGATAACGTATAAGTCTGTTTACCAAAATTCTCTAGGTTATTTGGTGGAGTTGGAGTCTGAGGAATTAGTACGGGAAATTCAGCCTAATTTCCAGCAGATGAAAACCTTACAGATTCCTGATGTAATTGTTACGAGTATGGCTAATTCTGGCTCGGAGTACGATTTTATCTCTCGCTTTTTTGCACCGGGTTTAGGCATTGATGAAGACCCGGTGACAGGTGCGGCTCATTGTTGTTTAGCACCATTTTGGCACGGTAAATTAGGTAAAGAGCAGTTCTTAGCTTATCAAGCTTCTAGTCGTGGTGGTGTGGTTAAGGTGTATTATTCAGGGAGCGATCGCGTTTTTCTCGGTGGACAAGCGGTAACAGTGATGCAGGGGAAGTTAATCACACCATGAACATTAAAAATATCAGTGATTTGCCAATTGAACAATTACCAGGGTTAAGTGATGCAGAACAATCTCAACTGCAAGAATCTGGTATTACCACGATCAGCAAACTTGTTAAACAAGGGAAAACTCCACAAGCAAGGTTAATATTAGCAAATAAGTTGCAGATTAATGTTCAATCTATCAATAAATGGGTAGCTTTGGCAGATTTAGCCCGCGTTCCCAGTGTTGGCTCTCAATATTGTGGGTTATTACTTCATTCAGGTATAATTTCTGTGGCACAGTTGGCGCAAATTCCTACTCATAGATTACATCAACAAGTTATGCGTTTGCAAGTAGCAACAATGCAGCGTCGAGATTTGTGTCCACCTATAGAGTTAGTCCAACAATGGAGTCAGCAAGCGCGAGCGATCGCTAATTTGTAGGATTTATCCATAAGTAACGAACCACAGAGGCACAGAGTTCACAGAGAAATGAGGTTTTGAGGGATATCTTTTTTGTCTCACGCAGTGTCACAAACCCCGTTAGAATTAAGTTTAGAAACGTAATTTAAAAATCTTGATCAAAGAATTTATCTTTTAAGAGTGCTTATGGATTTGCTAGTTGATTATTTGACGGCGATTGATGATAAACTTTCTCAGCGTCATATTGACCTTGACCCCGGTGGATATTTTATTATTTACCTGGATCGGAATGCAAGATTAATTTATGCCAAGCATTTTACAAATGTAATTAACGATCGCGGTTTAGCGGTTGACCCAGAAACGGGTATGGTAATTCCAGCGACGGAAAAGGTAGAAAGAACACACACAACTGTATTTAGTGCCAGGACAGCCAAGGAGTTGTGTGTGAAAATTTTTGAACAAACCCAACCTTCTCCGGTGACTACTTTAGATCATGCAGCCTATTTAGGTAGGGAATTTGCCCGCGCTCAAGTGGCTTTAGTTACAGGGCAAGAGTACATACAAGATTAAGGCAGGGGGTAAGGGTAATTTCACACCCTACCCTATCCCTCCTATCCTTCATTCGATGGTTGAACTGCTAGGTAAATATAGTAAGTTGCCATGGGGATGACAGTGGCAGCAATTAACAAACCTACAATCCAAGCTGTAGCGTTGTCTTTCTCCGCCCCTTCGATTTTTTTGAATGTTCCTTCCACTTTGATGGTTTCTACAACTTCCGGTGGTCCGGGATCTGGTTGACCGGAGAGAACAGCCGTTAAGCGATCGCTCGCATCTAAAAATGCTTGGTTATATTTGTTGCCATTCCGTAGTGGTACACCCACTGTTTCCCCAGCTACACTATTGGCGATATTGTCGGTTAATAAAGATTTTACCTGATCCCCAGTGGCGATCGCTGTCCCATTGGTAACTGTATCCATTACCAACAAAGTTTGATTGGCTTGATCTGCTGCTGTGGGAAACCATTTTGTAAATAATGCTTTAGCAAAACTTTCCGGTGTTTCTCCATAATCAAGTCGGTGAATAGTCACAATTCTGACTTCATTACCAGTTTTTTCCGCTAAGTCCTTAAATGCACCACTAATTTGACCTTCATTAAAACGGCTAATTACATCACCTTCGTCTACAATCCAGGTGTCTGCTGTCAAATCGGGTATTTGATAAACACCTGTAGCAAAAGCGGGTGTAGTAAACAGAGAAGTCGCCAAAATCATTACCATCAATGGTAAAATTAGGCGATTAAAGTATTTTTTAATACTGAATAATTGCTTGAATAGCTGTTGCATCGGATGAATCCTAAGACAGTCTTAAATTCAAAATACCATATAGCAGGTAAGGGGAGAAGAAATTAAGGAACTTGAAGCGTCTAAGCATATTAATAGGACTTGAGGAAAAAGTTTTTTGGGTAGGAGTCAGGAGTCAGGAGTCAGGAGGAAGAATTAGAAGAACAGAAAAACACTATTAAGTCTGCTTGTAGGGTGTGGTTCGGCAAGCTCACCAACCACGTCAGACCCGATAATTGAGCATCTAACGGATTTTCTCTACCTGACGCACCGCACTAAATATGTAATTTCAAAAGCCTGTGATTTTTCAGCAAACCCTATTTATTATACTTATATCTGTTCTATAATTTCCATTACTAAACTTTTTATATGAGGTTCTTTTAACATCGTTTGATGTTCACCTGTTACGCAACAAACCCGCACTTTTTCACTGCTTAGGTGTCCCCAGCCAAGGGTAGGATCATCGGGAAATTGTGCTGCCAAGGATGCTGTTTTAAAGAGTGTAATAGGAGATTTAATAGGTTGTGGTTGATAGACTAAACTAGCTTGGATATTAGCTTTATAAACGCTAATTAAACCAGCAATTAAATCCCGTCCAGAGTCCGGTGGGATAACTTCATGATGCTGTAAAATTTGTAAAACATAATCAAATTGAGATTTTTGATCCAAACTTGCTAGTTCCTGATAAGTAATAGATACAGTTTTATTAAAATGCAATCCTATTTGCTCAACAATGAAGCAAAGAATCCCAGCATTATCTTCTAGAGAAGCTGTAATTTCATCAAGTGCTAAAGGTGGATGGGTATCTATAATTAATAGATGTTCAACTTTTTCTCCTATAGCTTCTAATTGGTTAGTCATTGCAAAAGCAATTAATCCTCCTAAAGAATGTCCACCTAATAAATAAGGTCCACAAGGCTGTATTTCTTGAATGGCGTTAATATAACTATTTGCCATCGCTTCGATAGTTTCTAAAGGCCGTTGTTTACCATCTAAACCTTGCGCTTGAATAGCGTAAATAGGACGCTGTTTATCCAGTTGTTTAGCTAATTCTTCAGCTAAGACTGAATAGGACAAACCATAACCTCCTGCTTGGTGAATGAGAAATAAGGGAGGTAAATTACCTTGAGGTTGCAGAGGAATAAGAATATCTAAATTACTGCTTGGTTTTGCTTGGTCTAGCAAGGCAGCAATTTTTTCAATTGTCCCTTCTCGGAATAAAGCAACAACGGGTAAATTACATTTTAATTTTTGTTCAATGGCAGCTATTAATCTGATACCTAAGAGAGAGTGACCTCCTAAATCAAAGAAGTTCTCAGTTACACCTATGGGGCTTACTTTGAGTATTTCTTCCCAGATTTCTACTAACTGATATTCTAAAGGAGTGCGGGGTAAAATATGTCGTTCTACATCAATATTTCTGTTTATATTTAGCACGGATAGGGCTTTTCTATCAACTTTACCATTAGGTGTTAAAGGTAGATGATCCAAAATTACAAAAGCGCTGGGTATCATGTAATCAGGTAATTTAGCTTTTAAGAAATCACGCAATATACCTGAAGAAATTAATGGTTTTTCCTGGGTAACAATATAGGCAATTAAGCTGTTACCACCAGATGAATCTATAGAAGTAATGACAACAGCATTCAGTACATGAGGATGTTGATATAATGCGGCTTCAACTTCCCCTAGTTCGATGCGGAAACCGCGTATTTTTACTTGATGGTCTATACGTCCTAAAAACTCAATATTACCGTCAGCTAGATAACGAACTAAGTCACCTGTTTTATAGAGACGCGCACCAGGTTGATTACTAAAAAGATGAGGAATAAATTTTTCCGCAGTTAATTCTGGACGTTGTAAATAACCCCACGCTAGTCCCATACCCCCAATATATAATTCCCCAGGAATACCAATAGGAACTGGTTGTAAAAGTGAATCAAGGATATAAGTTTGGGTGTTAGCAATAGGATGGCCAATAGGAACTATTTTTTGTTTACTTTGTTGGTTATTTTCATTTCTGCAAGTCCAGAATGTAGTATCAATACAAGCTTCAGTAGGTCCATAGAGGTTGTGCAAGTTTACGTTTAATTTGCTTAACAAACTCTGTTCCAGTTCCACTGATAAAGCCTCACCTCCACAGAAAATATGTTTTAAAGATTTACAATTTTCTATTCCCCCTTGTTCTAATAACATTTGCAGCAAAGAGGGAACAAGTTGTAAAACAGTTACTTGTTGTTCAGAAATTAGTTTTAAGAGGTAAGGACTGTCTTGATGTCTGCCTTTTTCTGCAACTATTAACTGTCCTCCTGTTAATAACGGTGCGTAAAATTCCCAAACGGAAGCATCGAAACTAAAGGAAGTTTTTTGTAATACTTTGTCGGTTTCCTGGAGGGCAAAAGTCTCTTGCATCCATAACATATGATTACAGATAGCATGGTGTGGTATCATCACTCCTTTTGGTTTACCTGTTGAACCAGAAGTGTAAATTAGATAAGCGAGGTTGTTACCGACTACATTGCTAAAGGAGTTTTCTGTATTTTTTTGAGCAATAATTTCCCAGTCGCTATCTAAACAAACAATTTTGCTTACAGATGGAATATCTAAACTTTCTCGCAGTTGCTTCTGTGTTAATAATATTGAAATTTGGGCATCTTCTAACATAAAAGTTAGACGTTCTTGTGGATAATTGGGATCCAGGGGAACATAGGCACCACCAGCTTTGAGAATACCCAATAAACCAACTACCATTTCTAAAGAACGTTCAATACAAATTCCTACTAATACATCCGGTTTTACCCCTAAAGATTGCAAGTAATGAGCTAATTGATTTGCCCGTTGATTCAACTCTTGATAAGTCAAATTTTCATTTTGAAATACTACTGCAACTGCATCAGGTGTTTTTTCAACTTGTAATTCAAATAATTGATGAATAGATTTATTTTGTTTATTTTGGGAATACTTAATTTGAGTATGATTCCATTGTACTAATAATTGATCTTGTTCAGATGCCGTTAGTATAGATAATTCGTGAATTGGTTGTTGAGGTTGGGCAATAATATTATCTAGTAAGGTTTGGAAATGCCCGATCATCCTCTTAATTGTTTCTACTGTAAATAAATCGGTTCTATATTCCCATATTCCCTCAATTCCTTTTTCAGTTTCTGTCATCAATAAAGTTAAATCAAATTTGGCTAATGCTTGTTCTACTTCCCAGGGAGTAAGTTGTAAATCGGGTAATTCTAATTTACCCATTGGGTTATTTTGTAAAACAAACATCACCTGAAATAATGGATGATTACTCAGATTTCTTTCAGGATGTATTTCTTCTACAATTCTTTCAAAAGGTACATCTTGATGAGCATAAGCTTGTAATGTTTCTTCTTTAATTCTAGATAGTAAAGTGATGAAAGTAGGATTACCAGTTAAATTATTTCTAATTACTAAGGTATTGACAAAAAAGCCAATTAAGTCTTCAATTTGTTTCCGATTACGGTTAGCAATCGGTGTACCAATTAAGAAATCTTCTTGACTTGAATAACGCATTAATAAGATGCTAAATACCCCTAATAATCCCATGAATAGGGTAGCACCTTGGGATTCACATAATTTTTGAAATTCACTACCAATTTGTTTATTAATTGTAAAAGATATAGCACTACCTTGATAACTAGCGACTGCGGGACGGGGATAATCTGTTGGTAATTGTAAAATTTCATTCGCACCTGCTAATTTTTGTCTCCAGTACGCTAATTGTGCTGGTAGTTGTGTTTGTGCAAAAACTGTCCGTTGCCAATTAGCAAAATCGGCATATTGTATAGATAAAGTAGGTAAAGATCTAATTTTATCTTCACAAATTGCTGTATAATATAAGGATAATTCCTGAATCATTAACCCTAAAGACCAACCATCAGAAATGATATGGTGTATGACCAATACCAAAACATTAACTTCTTCAGATAATTGATAGAGATGAACACGCAATAAAGGCAATTGACGCAGATTGAATGGAGTAATAATTGCTTCTTGAACGGTTGTTCTCAGGGTTTCTTGTTGGGTTTGGGAGTCTAAATGACTGAGATTTATTACCGTTAAAGGTACTTCTAAAAATTCATGAATTACCTGAATTGGCACACCGTCTATATTTTCAAAAGTTGTACGCAATACTTCATGACGTTGAATAATAGTTTGCAGACTTTGGTGTAATCCTTCTAGATTTAAATTGCCATCTAAACGAAAAGCCACTGATATATTATAAGCAGCATTGTTTGGTTCTAATAAATCTAAAAACCATAGTCGAGATTGAGAGAAAGAAAGGGGTAAATTTTCGCGGTTAGGAATTGCAGTAATAATATCTTGTTGTGTATTTTGAGAATTATTCACCCCAGCTAAACGATCAATTTCTGTTCCTAAACCTGAAATGGTTGAATATTCAAAAACTGCACGTAAAGGTAAGGCTATATTAAATTCTTCTCTAATTCGAGAAACTAATTTAGTGGCTAAAAGTGAATGTCCTCCTAAATGAAAGAAATCGTCTGTCACACCGATTTTATCAATTCCTAAAACATTAGTCCAAAGTTGAGAAAGTTTCTTTTCTGTGGGGGTTGTAGCTTGAACAAAGGCTTGTTTACTAATCGTTATCTCTCTTTCTGGTATGGGTAAAGCGCGTCTATCTAGTTTACCACTGGGAGTCATAGGAAACTTTTCTAACATTACAAAACCAGATGGACACATATATTCTGGTAATTTTTCCCGCACCTGTTCTTTTAATTGGGAAATTAAGGATTTTGTAAATCTGCTTTTTAGTGGATCAAGCCAATAAGAGTTATTATTTTCAGTGGGTATTTTACTACTTATTGGCATTAATGGCGATAGAGGTTTTTCTGCTGTTGAGGGATAGAAACAGACATCAAAATAATCAGGATTTTCTGGTGAATAACTAATAGTGACTTGACAACCAATTTCTTGAGCAATAGCATATAAATCTGCTGGATTAATTGCTTTTTCAAACTTTATTTTATTAATAACTTTACTTAATTCTTCAGTAGTATTTTTACTATTACTTTCTGACATCCACTGCCAAATAGTGGTATCTTTAATTAACCTTGCATTGGCGATATTACACCAACCAATTGTACCTGTTTTGACAATTTGCTGTTTTAAGTCTGTTAGTTGTAAATTTGCGGTTTCCCAATCTTGCCAGTTAATTTCTATTGGCTGATTTTCTGATTGACCTAATTTGTGTAAGATTGCATCATAACGATATTTAGTAAGTTCATTATCGCTATTTTCGGCTTTAAGATGAACTTCTACTGCTGTTAAATCGGGTATTTTTGCTATTAGACTAATAAAGAATTGCGGATCAATTACTAATTCGTTTTCTGTTTTAGCTATGCGTTGAACTTGGTTTTTAAATGTTTCTTTATCCGTGCTTTCATCAGCTTGAAAATAGGCAACACTGGCATGAAAATAATTTAAAAGCGATAAATTGCGATTATCACCAAGGAATAGACTGCCTCCTGGTGCTAAAATTTGTAAAGCACCTGTAATTACCTGCTGTAAATATTCAATAGAGGGGAAATATTGAGCAACGGAATTAATAACAATGGTATCAAAATAATTTTCAGGAATTTCTGAAAAATCAATTGCTTCTCTAGTTAATAAATTGACATTATTTAAAGAGCGATTTTGGATAATATTTGTTAAACGAGTAATTGCAGCTTGGGAAAAATCTGTTCCCCAATAAGATTCTATTTGAGGAGCGATATTTAATAAAATCATCCCCGTACCGCAACCAATTTCTAAAACTCTTTGGGGTTTGAGTGCTTGAACTCGGCTTAGGGTATTATTTAACCATTGACGCATTTCTTCAGCAGGAATGGGTTGATTATCATAACTGCTATTCCAACCGGTAATATTAAAGTCTTCATTTGTTTCGGATTCAGTAAGATTATAGGTGTCGTTAAAGGTATATTGCCATTCTTGGGTTTGTTCTTTTATTAAAATTTCCGAGTCAAGAATTTGATTTTTTGGTACAATATAAGCTTCTATTCTTATATCTTCCTTGCTTTCTTCCCTAACAAGAACTAAAGCATCTGTTACTCCTGGATGACGTTTAATAACTGCTTCAATTTCTCCTAATTCAATACGGAAACCACGAACTTTTACTTGATGATCATTACGTCCTATATATTCAATCTCTCCGTTATCAAGAAAGCGGGCTAAATCACCTGTTTTGTAGAGGCGTTCTGGTTTTGAAGTATTAAATGGATTGGGAATCATCCTTTCTGCTGTGAGTTGGGGACGGTGAAAATAACCGCGAGTCACACCTGCACCACCAACATACATTTCTCCTACGACACCAATAGGAACTGGTTGACAATGACGATCTAAAATATATAAAGAAAGGTCAGGAATGGGTTTACCAATTAAACTTCCTAGTCTTTTTTTGACATCTTTTAAAGATAGGGGACGGTAAGTTACATGAACTGTAGTTTCTGTAATTCCATACATATTTACAAGTAACGGAAACTGATCATCATGACGTTCAAACCAAGGTTCTAAGCTGGCTAAATCTAGGGCTTCACCACCAAAAATTACATAGCGTAATTCTAGTTCTCCTTCTCGACAAAGTATTGATTCTGCTTGAATTAATTGCCGAAAAGCTGAAGGTGTTTGATTTAAAACTGTGATTTTTTCTTCACATAATAAATTATAAAATTCCTCCGGTGAACGACTGACTAAATAAGGGACAATGACTAGACGACCGCCATAGAAAAGCGCCCCCCAAATTTCCCAAACTGAGAAATCAAAAGCGCAGGAATGAAAGAGTGTCCAAACATCTTTGGGGTTAAATTTGAACCATTTTTCAGTGGCCAACATTAATCGCGTAACATGACGGTGGGTGACTACAACTCCCTTGGGTTTTCCTGTAGAACCGGAGGTATAAATAATGTAAGCGGCGTTATCTGGGAGGACTAATATTTCTGGTTCTGTTGTTGGTGCTTGGGTGATTTCAGTTTGGCAATGATCAATAAATATGGTTTTAGCTGTATGGGGTGGGATTTGTGTTTGAAATTGGGTATGTGTGAGTAAAACTGTAACTTGACTATCTTCTAACATATAAGCTATGCGATCGCTTGGATAGTTAGTATCAAAAGGCACGTAAACACCCCCGGCTTTTAAAATCCCTAAAATAGCTATTACCAAATCTAAAGAACGAGATAACCATAATCCCACTCTTGTTTCTGGGTTCACCCCTGCATTAATTAAATAATGTGCTAGTTGGTTAGCGCGATAATTTACTTCTGAATAACTGAGTCTTTCTTGTGCAAATATTAATGCTGTTTGTTGAGGACGCAATTTTGCTTGTTGAGTAAATATTTCATGCAAACAAAACTGTACAGAAAAACTTTGTGCAGGTTGACTTGGTGCTAAAATAGCTAATTCTTCTGTTAATAAAAAAGGTACGCGGCTAACTGGTATATCTGGTTGGGTAATTAAATTTTCTAGCAGTTGGCAAAAATGACGGGCAAATCTTTCTACAGTTTCTCTTTTCAATAAATCGACATTATAGGAGAAAACCCCATTTAAATGATCTTCACTTTCAGTAATAAACAATTCTAAATCAAAACGTGCTGCTTCCTGAGTTGCTAAGATCGAAACTTCTAAATCACCGGTACTAAATTCTGGTTTGGGTGCATTTAATAAAGTAAAGGCAATTTGAAATAAAGGATTACGACTGGTATCACGTTCTAAATTCAACTTTTCTACTAAAGTTTCAAAGGGAACTTCTGTATGTTCAAAAGCATCTAGAACTGTTGTTTTTACTCTATCTAAAAGTGTGATAAAACTAGGTTCATCAGCTAAATTAGTACGAATTACTAACATATTCACGAAAAAACCAATCAGTTGTTCCGCATCCATTCCTGGACGGTTAGCAATGGAAGTTCCTACAGGTATGTCTTCTTGTCCAGTGTACCGTGCTAAAAGTGCTTGGAAAGCAGCCATCAAGGTCATAAACAAAGTTGCACCCTGTTTTTGACTCAAGGTGCGAATGGCTGTGGTCAAATTTTTTGAGAGTTCAAATTTAACTAAATCTCCTCGAAAGGTTTGTAATTTGGGTCTAGAAAAATCAAGGGGAAATTGTAAAGTTGGTAATTCTGCTAGTTTTTTCTCCCAATAATTCAGGCTATTTCCTAAATGGGAATTGCTAAATTTTTCTTGTTGCCATAGGGCATAATCAGAGTATTGAAATGTTAATTCTGGTAGTACGATTTTTTCTTCTGTAATAGCTAATTTATAAAAAATCGCAATTTCTTGTAAAATCACGCCCATAGACCAAGCATCAGCGATAATATGATGTAAAGTCAGGGTGAGAATGTGTTGTTCTGCTGCAAATCTAAACAATCGAGCGCGGATTAATGGACCAGTTTGTAAATTAAAGGTATGCTCACCTTCAGAACGTGCTATTGTATCTACTGTATTTGTATTTCCACTCCAATCTTCTAATACCAGTTCCGTTAAAGCATCGGGATGAATTTTTTGCCAAGGTTCTCCATCTATATCTACAAATGTACTGCGTAAGCTTTCATGTTTTCGTTGTAATTGTTGAAAAGCTTGCTGTAAAGCTGGGACATTTAAAAATCCTTGGACACTGAAAACAGAACAAATATTATAAGCAGAGGATGTGGGTTCTAATTCATAAAGAAACCATAACCGTCTCTGTTGAAAAGAAGCAGGTGCTTGGGTAAGACCGCGACGTGAAATTAGTGCATCATCTGTTCCTAATTCGATTCCTTCTTCTTCTAACAGCAATTCTAAAAGATCGATATCGTCTGTTTGTGAATAATTCATCATATTACCTCTATTTTTGTGATGTTTTGCGTCAGTCCTGGTAAAAAACAGTAAATGATTTATTTTTCATATATTTTTTGATTTTACATTTTATTACATAGGGGGACTTAAACATTTTTAGTTGAAAAATGGAAGTGGGATTTGACAATATTTTATAATTCTGGGCATAATCAGAGAAAATTGGTATGGGGTATAGAAAAACCATGTATAGCAACGAACAAAACGATCAGACAATCTATCTTGTGGTTGTCAACCATGAAGAACAGTATTCTATTTGGCCTAAATGGAAACAAGAATTGCCCTTGGGATGGAATACTGTGGGTAAAGAAGGAACTAAGGCCGAATGTTTAGCTTATATCGAAGAAGTTTGGACTGATATGCGTCCTTTAAGTTTACGAAAAGCAATGGAAGAAGCTCAAGTTTAAGTAGTTAAGATACCGTCATCACTTAAGTTCACAGAACGGCGTTTCCGTCCGGCTTTGGGGATTTCGGTATCTTGATTATTTGTTGTCATATTTTGCACATCTCCTAGTAAAAGTGCTATACTTTCTGGGGTACGATGGGTAAATAACTGCGGTAAGGGAAATTCAGTGTTATAGGTTTGCCGCAAACGAATAGCTAACTGTGTTACCAATAGGGAATCTCCACCAATTTCAAAGAAATCATCTTGCACTCCTACCCGTTCTAGTTTTAACAACGATGCCATCATAGAACAAATTGTTGCTTCTTGGTCATTTCTTGGCGCAATATAAGGTTTACTTGTCTGACTCCAATCAGGTGCGGGTAGGGCTTTATAGTCAATTTTACCGTTAACTGTTAGGGGGATGGTTTCTATTGGCACAAATGTCGCTGGAATCATATAATCAGGTAATTTGCCCTTAGTAAACTCTGGTAATTTTATTTTTAGGTCTGCTGCGTTATCAGATGTAAAATAGGCAATTATACGATTTTCCCCGGTTGCTGCTTTCTGCACTATGACTAATGCTTGTTTGACTTGGGGATGAGTATTGATAACTGCGGTAATTTCCCCTAGTTCAATACGGAAACCACGTATTTTAATTTGCTGGTCAGCACGTCCGAGATATTCTATTTCTCCATCTGGTAAATGTCTAGCTAAGTCACCGCTACGATATAAACGACTACCTGGGGTTTGACTGTGGGGGTTGGGAATAAATCTTTCTGCACTTAAACGCGGCTGATGCAGATATCCTCTGGTTATTCCTGCACCACCAATATAAATTTCTCCGGGAACTCCTATTGGTGCGGGTTCTAAATTTTCATCTAAAATATAAAGTTGTAAATCGGGGATAGGTTGACCGATGACACTACCACGTTTATTGATGATATCTGCTTGGGTAATTGGTCTATAGGTGACGTGAATGGTGGTTTCGGTGATACCGTACATATTAATTAATTTTGGTTGGGCATCACCATATAAATTAAACCAAGGTTGCAAAGTTGGTATTTCTAAGGCTTCTCCCCCAAATATCACGTAGCGTAAAGGTAATTTTTCTGGCTGTTGTTGGGCGATGGGGATTAATTGCTTAAAGGCTGAGGGGGTTTGATTTAATACTGTGACTTTGTGGGTTTGCAGGAGTTGGAAAAAGTCTGTTGGTGAACGACTTGTCCAATAAGGAACTAATACTACTTGACCACCATATAATAAAGCTCCCCACAGTTCCCACACGGAGAAGTCGAAGGCGTAGGAGTGAAATAAAGTCCAGACATCTTCGCTATTGAAATTATACCATGATGCGGTGGCGTTAAGGAGGCGGATCACATTGGCATGGGTGACGATACAACCTTTGGGTTTACCTGTAGAACCACTGGTGTAAATTACATAGGCTGGATTTTCTGGGAATATTTGGACTGTGGGGGGTTGAGAATTTTCCTGTTCTAGTTGGGTGGTGATGTCTTCGAGAATGACAATTTCACTGGCAAATTCAGGTAGATGGGAAATTACTGATTTTTCTGTGATTAAAAGAACGATGCCGCTATCTTGGAAAAGAAATTCTAGGCGATCGCTTGGGTAACTGGGATCAATAGGAACATAGGCACCACCAGCTTTTAAAATCGCTAAGATGGTAATTACTAATTGTTCAGAACGTTCTAAACACACACCTACCAAGGTTTCTGGTTTAACTCCTTGGTTTTTTAGATAATTAGCAAGACGATTGGCACGGGTTTCTAATTCTGCAAAACTGAGGGTAGTTTGTTGGTAAACTAGGGCTGTTTTGTTTGTATATTCTATGACTGCTTGATTAAAGGCAGAAACTAAGGTGTCAGGAGAAAGGAAGTTTTTGGGGTTGCTATTTGCTGCTTGTAGTAATTGTTGCCGTTCTGTTGTGGAGATGAGCGATCGCTTGTGATATGCTGTTTGCGGAGTAGTAACCATCTCTAGCAAAGCATTTTGGTAATACTTGCCATATTGCTCAACTTGTGCATCTGCAAACTGTTGAATGTCATAGATTAAATTTAGCTGTAACGCTGCACTTCCCGGTATTAAACAAAATTCTGCTAAAAAGGGAAAATCTGTTTCTTCAAAAATGTCAACGTTATCAACTTGAATTTGCGGTAAATTTAGCAACCCTTCATAAACGTGAAAATGCACATAGTTAAATCCCACATCAAACAGGGGGCGTTTGTCAAGGAGGCGTTGAATTTCTGCGAGGGGAAAATCACGATAGGGAAGAATTTCTGTTTCAGCACGGAAAACGGCTTGTATTAATTCTATCCAACTGCTGCCAGTCAACTCCAAGCGCAGGGGTAATGTATTTACAAACAAACCGAGTAAATTTTCACTATCCGTAGTTTCTGGTCTGGCATTAATAACATTACCTGTTACTACTTCTTTTTGTCCAGTGATAAAAGAGAGAACCCGCAGATGTAAAGCTAAAAGGGCAGTTTTTAAAGGAACGCCGATATTTTTGCTAATTTTACGCAGCTTATTAGCTAATTCCTCATTGATAGTCACGGTTAGGCGTTTTAACTGGCGTTTTTGAGAGTCAGTTGCTTGGTTACTTATATTTAAACGGGGGAGAGTAGTTACTTGTAAATTGCTGAGATGTTGTAGCCAAAATTGCCGGAGTTGTTGGTTAGCGATCGCATTTTGCTCTTGAATAATAAAATCCTTATAAGTAATTTCTGGTATAGCTAAAGGTGGCAAATTTTCCACTTCTAAATACTGCACATAACGCTGTAATAATTGGGTTAGTAAAGTGGCCACACTCCAACCATCAAGAATCACATGATGAAAACTAAAACTAAAACTGAGTTGTTCCTCTGATATTCTGTGAATTTGGAAGCGAAAAAGCGGTGATTTGGTAATATCAAAATTCTGATTTTTTTCTAACTCAATCCATTCTTTAACTTGTTGAGTTGCATTTCCCAAATTCCGTAAATCAACTATATTTAAAGGTAACTCAACTTTTTGATGGACAATTTGGATCGGGTTACTATATCCTGTCCAATGAAAGGAAGTTCTTAATACTGGATGTGCTGAACAAATATCAGTAATGGCTTTTCTCCAGGCTAATTCTGAAAAACTCAGGTGTAAATCAAAGGTAAAAATTTGGTGAAAAATTGCCGAATCAGGGTGTAATTCACTGTAATAAAGCATTCCTCCCTGTAAACTAGAAAGAGGATAAGCATCTTCAGCATCTTTTGGTAAAAGTAGTTGATCTGTATCTAAAATTAAATTAATTACAGGAGGTTTCTTAATATCATATGAAATTGTCACTGTAGCTTTTTTCGTAGCTAAATGACGCACAGTAGCAAATTCATAAAGTTCTCGTGCTGAAACTGCAAAACCCGCTTTTTTAGCTTTCGCAATTACCTGTAAAGCTAAAATTGAATCTCCACCAATTTCAAAGAAATTATCATCAATACCGACTTTTTCTAAACCCAGAATTTCCGCCACAATATCACATAAAGTTTCTTCATCTACATTGCGGGGAGCGATATAATCTTCTTCTACTCTTAACACATTCCAATCTGGTTTAGGTAAAACATTAAC
Organism: Cronbergia sp. UHCC 0137; assembly: GCF_034932285.1. NCBI lineage: Bacteria > Bacillati > Cyanobacteriota > Cyanophyceae > Nostocales > Nostocaceae > Cronbergia > Cronbergia sp. UHCC 0137. The sequence continues at coordinate 72,882 of NZ_JAYGHC010000001.1, read as the reverse complement.
ATCAATTTTCCCGTTTACATTCAAAGGAAAAGCATCCACACTGACATAAGCTGCGGGAATCATATAATCTGGCAACTTATTTTTCAAAAATTGACGCAATTCATTTGCAGTGGGTGAAGATTCTCCAGGAACAAAATACGCAACTAGACGCTTTTCTTCTTCCCATTCATCAGTGATAACTACCGCTTCCCGCACTTGAAAATGGGATGTTAAAGCTGCTTGAATTTCTCCTAATTCTATGCGGAAACCGCGAATTTTCACTTGTTGATCAATTCTACCTAAATATTCTAAATCTCCGTTAGGTAATCTTTTCGCTAAATCACCACTGCGGTACATTCTTCCACTACCAAAGGGATTAGGTAAAAACCTTTCTGCTGTTAATGCAGGACGATTTAAATAACCACTTGTCACCCCTGCACCAGCTACATAAATTTCTCCAGGAATATCATCAGCAAGAGGTGATAATTTCTCATCTAGAATATATATAGAAAGATCAGGAATTTCTCTACCAATTACACTCGCTTTTGCTTTTAAATCTTGACGAAAAATAGGACGATAAGTAACATGAACGGTAGTTTCTGTAATTCCGTACATATTCACTAAACAAGGTTTTTTATCTCCATATCTTTCTAACCAAGGTTGCAAACTTTTTAAGTCTAAAGCTTCACCACCAAATATCACATAGCGCAATGCTAAATCTCCCACACTAGCTTCATCAGCACGAATTAATTGATAAAATGCTGAAGGAGTTTGATTGAGAACTGTTACTTTTTCTGTGGTGAGAAATTCTCGGAATGTTTCTGGTGTTCGGCTTAACCAAAAAGGAACAATAATTACCTTACCACCATATAATAAAGCCCCCCATAATTCCCACACAGAAAAGTCAAAAGCGAAGGAATGAAATATTGTCCAAATATCATTTTCATTAAACCCAAACCAGGGTTCTGTAGAACGCATTAACCGGATAGCGTTACTGTGGGTGACAATACAACCTTTAGGTGTTCCTGTAGAACCGCTAGTGTAAATAATATAGGCAGGAAAATCTGGTTTGATGGTAATTTGTGGTGGTGTATTTGGTTGTTTGGTAAGTTCAACTTCGATAGATTGCAGTGTAAAAGTGGTGATGTCTTTGTTATTTAATTCTGAGAGTAATGATTCTTCTGTAATTAATGCTAAAATGCCACTATCTTGGAGAATTAATTGACGACGTACAGCAGGAGAATGAGGATCAAGAGGCACATAAGCTGATCCGGTTTTGAGAATTGCTAAAATAGCAATAATCATCTGTTCGGAACGTTCTAAACATATTCCTACTCGTGATCCTGGGTTGATTCCTTGACTGAGTAAATAGTGCGCCAAACGATTAGCTTGATGATTTAATTCTGTATAGTTAAGAATCTTTTTATTAAGTTGAACTGCTGGATTTTCTGGAAATTGGGTAGCGATTTTTTCAAAGGCGGAAATTAGTGTCTCTGTGCTATAATTGATTGATATTTCTGGTTGAAAAAGGGTAATATTTTTAGGTTCTGGTAAAGAAATTCTAACATCAGCAATGGCATTTTCTAGATTATTTGCTGCTTGATTAAATAGATTTTGGAAGTTTGTAACTATCTGGTTAACTGTTTCTGCATCTAAATAGGAAAGGTTATAATCAAAATCTATTTTGATATCGCTATTTTCTGCGTATTCTCGTACATAAATAATTAACGGTACTTTTTGCTGCTGACTATAAAGGGGAATACAGGTTGTTTGAGTATCAGCGAAATCTTCATTATAATCATGTCTTTCGTAGGAAAGAAAAACCTCGAATAAATGTTCTTTGGTACTGGTTTGTAAACCCGAAAGGCGCTTCATTTCTCCCAGGGGAAAACGTTGATGGCGATAATCTTGACGTAGTAAAGAACGAATTTTATCTAATAGTTGATGTATTGTTTCCTGTCCATTAATTTCTAACCGGAAAGGAATGGTACTGACAAACAAACCAATGGCATCTTTAAAACTTTTTTTGCTGCGGTTTAATAAGGATAATCCCACAACTACATCTTGCTTGTGGTAGCGTTTAGTTAAATAGATAGAAATTAAACTGAAGATAAAATGAAAGGCATTTGATTGGATATTTTTACAAACTTGATCAACTCTGTTATATCGTTCACGGGAAATATAAATAGACTGCCTTTGTCCATGCAGATTTTGTGGATTTATTTGGTTGAATATCTTAGGTGATACACCATTTAAACGTTGCTGCCAATAATAGCGATCGCGTTGAAAGTTCTCTGATTCTAAATACTTTAATTCTTCCTCTATATATTCACTAATTACCCAATCTCTGGCTATTTGATTATCCTTACCATCATTAATAATTTGATTATAGGTTTTAATTACTTCCCGGAAAAAAATCGCAGTTCCCCAACCATCAGTTATAGCATGATGATATTTAGCGAAAATAATATGATGTTCCTCTTTTACCCGAATTAATTGAAAATCAACCAATGAGAAATTTTCGCCAAGCAAAAAAGGTTTTATAAATTCCTGATTTATATAGTTTTCAGCCTGTTCTCTATTATTTTCATAATTGGAAAAATCTACCAAAGGGATTCTAACATTTTCGTGATTTGCTATTGTCTGTAAAGGTTTACCATCAATTTCATAAATTCGTGTCCGCAGTCCAGGATAACAACTGATGATCTTATTCATGGCATAATTGAAAATCTCTTGATTAAAAGCACCATGAACTATAACAGTTGCACCAATATTTAAATGAGAACCTCCAGACCACATCATTTGGTCAATATAAATTTCTCTTTGATTGATTGATAATGGTAGTATCTGATTCATGATTAATTCCTTCAATAAATTAACTGTATTAGAATGTCTCAATTTTGGTAATAATTAACTTTCAGACCAAGCAAGAATTTATTAGATATATAGATCCAATAAATTTTATTAATTAAAGGTGTATCCTGAAAGATGGGTAAAATAGAAGCTTGTTAGATTTATACCAGTTAATTTTCATAATTAGATAATGTTTTGATATTCAAAGTTTTTTTGCCAAAAGTATAATCAAAACTTATCAATGATTAAAAAAAATGGTTGACAAGAAGATGATTATATGAAATATATGATAATGTCAACACCATAATAAAAAATATCTTCAAAAATATCTGAAATTGGTAAATAGGGTCTTTTTAGTTATGGCTAATTATAGATAAAGTTAAACTTTTGTTAAAATTTAGTTAAGGCTCAAGAATTTATACCAATCCAAACTGATGTGAAGCTAATTGTCTATGGTGAAAGTGAGAATTATAGCGGTTTTCACTTGAGTTGGATACAATCATTTATTCCTGCTTTAAAAATATGAGTAAAATTCCCAAAATCATCCATCAAATTTTTTTTCTAGGGGAAGCAGCAGTACCGGAAAAATATCGTCAGTATCAGCAAACAGTTTTACAAAATCATCCTGATTGGGAATACCAATTTTGGAATGAAGCCAAAGCCAGGGAATTTATGAAAGAAAATTATTCCTGGTTTTTACCGATATTTGATGCTTATCCCCATGATATTCAGCGTCGTGATGCAATACGTTATTTTATTCTCTATCACTATGGCGGATTTTATCTAGATATGGATGTTGAAAGTCTCAAACCACTTGATGATTTGTTAGCAGAATTTGAGCTTGTGTTATCAAAATTGGTGGGTTTCAGTAACGCAATTATGGGTAGTATTCCCAAACATCCCCTATGGTTTCAAGTATTTGAGGAATTAAAAAATCGTCAACATAATTTAGATAATAAAACCATGCCCTTTTATGTTGGCTACAGTACGGGACCCATGATGTTAAATGATTGCGTAGTTGCAGGTAAATTCCATGAACAGCCTACAGTGCTTGTGTGTCCAGGATACGTTTTTGAACCAGGCGCGCCGATGGAACTTAATGGTAAAATCTTTAAAAGTAAACGAAATTTAGAGACATATACTATACACCACATGACTACTTCCTGGTTGCCTAAGAAAGATAAGATAGCGAGAATTTTATTTGGTCTGGTTTTAGAACCATACTGGTTTTTTCGCTCTTTAGTAAAAGGTCAAGGAGACACAAAAAATTAACTTTTAAAACATCTGCTAAGATATAGATGCTGCTGAAAGATTAACAATAATCTGATGAAACTTTTTGAGAGTAGGTCGATGTCCAATACTAATAAAGGTTGTATCTATTTCCATCAATAAATTATATAGTTTCTCTTCATTGTTTATATCTAAAGCACTGGTAGCTTCATCTAAAATGGCATATTTGGGTTTAGTAACTAACAGCCGTGCAAAAGCTAATCTTTGTTGTTCTCCTAAAGACAGAATTTCACTCCAATCTGCCTCTGTATCTAAACCTCCAAATCTTGCTGCTAAATCTGATAAATTTACTTTTTCAATCATTTCGTAAAGTTCTTCATCACTAACACTAGCATTACTATGGGGATAAATTAACTGTTCTCTCAGAGTTCCTAAAATCATGTAAGGACGCTGAGGTAAAAATAGCATTTCTGCTAATTCTGGACGAACAATTACACCTGTTCCTGAGATCCATAATCCTGCTAAAGCCCGCAAAAGAGAACTTTTTCCACAACCACTATCTCCCATGACAAGTAAACTTTGACCTGGTTGTAGTTCTAGAGAAAAGTTTTTAAATAGGGTTTTTTCATAATTAGGAGTTTGAACAGTCAGGTTAACAAATGCTAAACGGTGATCTTTAATAATTTTAATATTACTATGATCAGGATTTGATTTTTGCGCTTGTTGGAGATATTTATGAAAGACATATAGGCGATTAATTGCTGCTGCAAATTTTGTAAATTTTTCAAATTGATACATAATTAAATTGACGGAAAAAGCAACTTGTCCAAAAGCTCCTCCGGCTTCTGTAATTTTGCCTACTTCAATATCATTTGAGAGGACTTGGTTGCCTAAAATTAATGCTGGAATAATCCAAGGAAGATAACCAAATTGATATTTGAAAATATTTAAGTATACTTCTGACCAGAGAATTAATTTTTGGAAATTCCTAAATACTTGATTAAATATGGCTTTAACTTTGTTAGACTCTTGAAAAATGCCATTATAGAAGGCGATAGATTCAGAATTTTCACGAATGCGAACTAAACTAAACCGAAAGTTTGCTTCTTTTTTCAGTTGTTCAATGTTGAGTTGTGTTAATTTTTTTCCATAAAAAGCAATAGTAATTACATAAGCTAATATTGAATAAATAATTAAAACAAAAACTAAATTAGGAGAAATAGACCAGAGGATAATACTAAAGGCAATGACTATAAAAATTGATTCTAAACAATTAACTAAAAACTGTACAGATTGTTGGCAGAAGTTAGCTACATCTTCAGAAATACGTTGATCTGGGTTATCAATTTGTTTATCAAAATTACTTAATTCATAAAAAGCACGATTTTGAAAATATTGATTGAGGAAATGATGGGTTAACCACTTACGCCAATATATACCAATAGTTTCTCTTAAATAGCCATAACCAGAGTTTAAAAAGCCAAAGATAATGATACCAGCAAAGGCAACGAGTACACCTTGCCAAAATCTACTACTATCGCGAGCAGAAAGAGCAGAAATTAAGTCTCCTTGGATGCCATTTAAGAAGACCTTAACCTGGGTATTAGCAAACAATAATACTCCCAGAAGTAAGAGGAGAGCGATCGCCCCCCGTTTTTCATCTCCCAACCAATAGAGTTTGGCGATCGCCCAAAATTGTGAAACAGCTTTTGGTTTAAATCTATTCATCCCTGTCCAGTTACTGAGTTATACTGAGTTTAGTTATTTGGATTAATGAAATTTACGACTTATATCATTTGTCCATGACCAAGTATTAATCTAATACAGATTGACACAAATTTATCAACTTAACCCAAACAATGCGTATTTTCACATTAATTTGGCTGGGACAACTGGTTTATCTCATTGGCATCTGGATGACTGGTTTTGCTCTAGATATCTCAGTATTTAAGCAGACAGGCTCCGCTACTCAATTTGCTTTACTCATACTTACTTGCACCATTCCACCCATCATCATTTCCCCATTGGCTGGGACTTTGGTAGATCGCTGGGATCGTCGCTCGACCATGATTATTAGTCACATCTGCACAGGATTATTTACCCTAGTTTTGTTATTTCTAGTCAGCATTGGCCAACTGGCAATTTGGCACATTTATTTACGCAACATTTGTACATCTATTATTGGTGCATTTAACACACCTGCTTATAAAGCTGCTATTACTTCCTTGGTTCCGCAAAAAGATTTATCAAGAGCTAGTGGCATGGTGCAACTAGCGATCGGTATTCAGCAAATAATCTCACCTTTAATTGCAGGTGCGCTATTGGATAGCATTCATCTACAAGGTATTTTGATCATTGATTTTTTCGGATTATTAACTGCCTTGACTACCCTCATTTTAGTGAAATTTAGCAATCAAATTAACCAACCTAGCGATGAAAATGACCAACCAAATAAAACGTCCTCGCTGTGGCGAGAAATCATCTATGGTTGGACTTATCTGACTCAACTGACTGGACTACCAACCTTTGTCATTATCTTCACTTTTTATCAATTTTTAGTTGGTTTTGTTAGTGTCTTAGTTTATCCTTTAATTCTGCGTGTAACTACCCCAGACAACTTAGGAAAAATCGCCTTTATCAGTGGTCTTGGTATGATATTGGGGTCAATAGTTATGAGCAGTTGGAAACTTAATTGGCAGAATTTAATTAGCCCAGTTCTAATAGGTATGTCATTGAATGGACTATGGATAGCTGTTGCTGGTTCTAGACCTTCATTAATTCAAATAGGCATTGCTACGCTATTTTTCTTCATGACTGCTCCAGTTGTTAATGGCTTAGTCCAAATGATTTTTCAAATAAAAGTCGCCGAAAATGTGCAAGGAAGAGTGTTTGCCTTAACTGGTGCAATTTCAGGGGCAGCAGTACCCTTAGCCGCTGTTTTTGCCGGTCCACTTGCTGACTATGTATTTGAACCATTGATGGCATTTGATGGGCCTTGGTCTAAAGCACCAATAGGCCAGTTAATAGGTACTGGTCCTGGTCGTGGTACTGGACTTTTATTTGTGATTGTTGGTTGTTCTATTTTCATAGCTGCTATCATTGCATCTCAACATCCTGCAATCCGCAAATTAGAAGTTAATTCGCCTGAACATCCAGTACCTTCCCCAGAGCAGATGACCGTAGTTTAGCTAAGATAGTTTAACTAAAACAAATGTGAATGGTGGTAATTGAATTTGAATTTCCTCACCTACTATTTGAATTGATCCACCAGAGGTGGCAATTAGCATCTCTACTTGGTGAAACTCGCCATAGCTGTGAGGAATTTTTAAAGAATAATCAAATACAGGTTTAGCTCCCAAGTTCATTGCTACTAAAAGCGGCTGTTCATCAGCCGCATCATGAATCAATATAGACCAGATACCATGAACATGAGAACATAGCAAGGTGCGTGTGCCATTGTGGAGAGATTTGTATTGCCAACGAATTTGGGCAAGTTGTTGAATTAGTACAAAAGTTGGATGGTTTTTGTTATAGGGTTGAAAAGTTTTGCGGTTAATTTGACCAAATTTCCAAGTGCAAGCGGGATTTTCAAACATATCCTCACGCACATAGCAATCATGACCAATAGATTCTTCTTGACCTTCTTGTTCATGCCATCCTAATGCACCATCAAATTCCTGTTCTGTTCCTTGATAAATAGCAGGTATTTGTGGTCCTAATATCAAACAGGCTAGGGCAAAATGGACACGGATACGAGATTGATCTCGGTTGTGAATACGATGCAAAAATTCATGGAAAATTCTACTTGTATCTTGGTTATCCAAGAACATAATATTGTTCTGCCAACCAGCATAATATGATTGTGATGGCTTGAGAAAACCACAAAAATAATCAGCTAAACCCCACAGACAATTACCATCCCCCAAAGAATGCTTAACAATATAATAGGTGGGGTAATCAATCAAGCCAGAAAATTTAGCACTATTATATTCAATTACCTGTTCGTGGGTACTTCCTGCGTGTTCGGCTATTTGGATAAATTCTGTTTTTCCTAAAATACTTGCATATCTTGATATTTCTTCTACGCAAGGTTCCCAAAAGTCTAAACCAACGTGACGTGCAGAATCGTAGCGAAAGCCATCAATATCAGTTTCGGCTATCCAGTATTTCAGATGTTGAATCAGTAACTCCCGGACATAAGTTGTTTCAGTGCGCCAGTCTTCAAGAAATCCAAACAGTCTTTGATTGACCATATCGGTGTATTCTGGTCCGTGAAATAGTGATGTGTTCCTGGCTTCGATGGGAAAAGGCATAACTGCGGATTCTTCACCTTGTACATATTTAAATTCTCCTCCTGCTGGACCCCCATATTCTTCCCAGTTAATGCTATCGGCAATGTGATTGTTTACTACGTCTAAAATGACAGCAATATCAGATTCATGAGCTTTTTTTACCAGTTCTTGTAAACATTGAAGTGTACCCAGATGGGGATCAACCATCAATAAATGAATGGGATGATAGCCATGATAGCCATCAGGAGCGTTGACGTATACAGGGGTAAGAATAATTGCTCTGATTCCCAATGACTTGAGGTATTCTAGATGCTCAATTATCCCCTGAATTGTGCCACCATGACTGGAATGAGGACAAGAAGGATTGTATGTAACTGGGCTTAAACGAGTACGAGTTGTGTCTTTACTACGAGCAAAGCGATCAATAATGATGGAGTAAAATAAACGAGAACCCCAATCTTTGGGGCTAGATGTCATGGATAGAGATGGTTTTGGTCCGTATACAGGATAATTATTGACAATTCCTAAAAATACAGAGGGAATTTCTGCCATTGAACGTGGTGCTTCATCGCAGACTAACAAAAATTGCGATCGCTCATTTGTATGTTCAATTCCATCTGTATCCACATAGCCTAATCTATATTGATACCCTCCTCCATTACTGATCTGTGGGAGAATAACTGAGAACATTTTGAACCCATTTTCTATCACGCTCTCAGCTTCTGCTATGATGCGATCTACATCGCAATATCCCTGTCCATCATTTAACTCATAAACTACCTGACCATAATCGGGATGTTTAGATAAGTGAACACCAAATCTAATGCGGATCTTTTCGGTATTTCTAAACACCCAAGTATAAGGTGCAATGCTAGGATCTAAATGTACTTCACAGTGTTCATCAAAATAGCGCATATAGCATTCCTACGAGTTAAAGATGGTGAGTTGATGCAGATATGATCCTGGAATTGGTCTACTGATTTATCAATTCAATTTTTTTGAGTACAGTCTCAGGGGGTGGGTATCAAAAATTGTCTTGATCATAGGTTTTAGACAATTTTACTTTTCGCTACTGACTGAGGTTGTTTTTGTGCATTTTTACTTATGTTTGAATATGTTTTCAATCAATAGCTTACCATAATTGTTTTCCTCTTACTTATTTTCTATGCTCACTGAGGTTGTCGAATTGTTCTATAATTGTTAAAGGATCTAAAAAAAGATAATTTTAAAAATTACTTCGCGCTCTCCAATATTTATTGATTAAATGAATTTCTGTAAAACCTGCTAAGTAATTAGACAGAATTAATTACACAACTGATTTTTCTGTTCCCTGTTCCCTGATTTAATTTTGTCCGACTACTTATCAAATAATCTGGTTCATATTTTTTTGATTAATTTTTCTAGTTCCATTTGTACACAACAATAAATACTTTTCTTGTCGGTCTAAGACTTGATGGATATTTCTTCATCGGAAGTCCGGGTGAGTTTACCAAGAAAATATTTTTTCAGATAAAATATATAGATTTTATTATCCTCCAATGTTCTTTGTGTATGACAACCGACAAGAAAACGGAACAAGGGAATTAGACCTATTAAATATACTAATAACATACTGCTTACATTTAATATAACTGTATATATTAAAGCGATCAAAATATCATGGGGATATTGAAGATTAAACCTGAAATGTAACTCTTGACCAATCAAAATATGAACTAAATACACACCGAAAGTGCTGGGTGCTAATAAACGGCATATTTTCACTATCTTGGAATTTTCAGTTATTTCTTTTGTCAAATAAATAAGCATTCCGAAAATGCCAATGGAAAATATCATTACTGTTACACTAGAATAAAGATTGCTGTAAAAAAAACCACTAGCTCCAGTTTGAAATAACATTTCCAGATATCTACCCATAATATTAGATATCAACCCTGTGACAGATAAAATAATGAAAATTCTGATATTATCAATTGTATGGCACAAGAGAAAACGACCAACGAGATAATATCCTAGATATGATACCCAGCGTAGAGTTCCATGCCATTTCCAAAGTTGAAATATCTGATTATAACTATCTACGCAAGTTGTGATGAAAAGGAGAATTATGATCAAAATCAACTCTTCTCGTTTGGTCGATATTTTCTTGATTAATAACCGCAACCAAGGGGTTAATAAATACAAACCCAGGATGGCAAATAAAAAATATAAATGCCAAGATATGTGACCATGCCATAGATCGTCTATGAGATATTCCAAAGATATATCAGGACTCCATTTTTTTTCTAAGAAAAAATACACAACGCCCCAAAATAACAGAGGTATTCCGATTCTTAAAAGGCGTTTTTTATAGAAAACGAGAGGAGATTCATCAAGAGACTGGGGTGAAAGTAACAAAGCACCACTCAACATAATAAATGCAGGAACTGCCCAAATAGATAGGCTTTGTCCTATATTTAACGACCACCAAGCTATATCTAGTGAGGTTGAAGTTCTGACTGAATATTGAGTAATATGGATAAACAAAACTGTAAAGGTGGCAACAACTCTAATTATGTCTCCTGTCGGCCAATATTTGTATTCTTTCATTTGAATTACCAAAGTTATGAATCTGTTAATTGGTAGGTTTGTCTTGAGAAACTATCGGCTTTTTTTAAAGCGATCGCTATGGAGTCTTTCCTGTACTATTGTCACCCGCACGGGAATTTTATAAGACTCTAGTTTGTCTTGACAAAAAGCTCGTAATCTGACCCGAAAGTCCCGTAAAGATTCATCTGTTGTTAGACGTACCTTGGCAGTAACTATATTACCAGTAATGGGATTTGCTTCACCTTTAACTGAAACCTCTGCCACACCTGCCATAGCCTGTAAAACACTCTCAACTTCGGCCGGATAAACCTTCTGACCACCAACGTTAATTATTTCCGATTTACGTCCGAGAATTTTCAGCCACTCACCGTCAATTTCCACCACATCCCCTGTCATGTACCAACCATCTGGGGTAAAAGGTGCGGGAGCGTTCAAGTACCCAAGCATGGCACTTTTGGCTTTAATTTCCAGCATTCCGTTGACGATGCGGGTTTCATATCCTTCACCACCTACTTTAAACCAGAGAGAATCAGAAGATCGGGATTTTGAACGCATGATACCCAGTTCTGTAAGTCCATAGGTTTGATGAAAGCGGATTTGGGGAAAAAGTTGGTTTAAGTTGCTGAGGACGCTTTCTGGCATGACTTCTGTCCCATAGGTAACAATTTCTAAGGAACTCAGGTCATATCGCTGATGAACACCACTCAAAAGCAGGAGTGTGAGAAAGGTAGGTGAAGTAGGTAATACCTGTACTCGATGTTGAGCGATCGCTGCGGCTACTGTTTCGGGAGAGTGATTCAAGGGTATAATTGCACATCCCCCATTGGCTAGAATGTGCAGCAGGGTATTAATACCACCAATATGATCAAATAGTAAAAATAGTAGTGTCCTCTGAGTAGGTCTGAGGGTTTGAAACTTCTCTTGCATCAGAGCAAAATCATGAATAGCTGCTTTACTCTTACCTGTTGACCCAGATGTAAAAATGATCAGTCCTGGATGTTGACGATCGCGCAGTTGACACAGAAGCTCATGGTTAGCTTGAGTTCCGGTTTTTTCCAGATTCACATTATCTTCTGCATCTATTTTGATGATCCATTCTACTTCTGCGATCTGACGCAACTCAGCCCGACTGGTTTTCATTTCTGCTGTTAAAACTGCTACTATGCAATCTTGCTGGAGTAAGGCTAATAACAAGGCCACAGCATTGGGTGAAAAGTCCGCTTCCAGAGTGACGACTGCACCTTTAGGAATCAACTCCGTCTGTAAACGTTCCTGCCAAAATTGCACCAGTTGACTCAGTTCACCATAAAGCAGAGAGCGATCGCGCCAAATCAATGCTTCCGCGTCTTTAGTTTGCTCAAACCTGTCTAGCAGAAATTCGATAGCCATCAGACACCCCCACAGACAGTAGGATGATGAATACAATTGACAATATAATCGGTTAATGTTCCTACTGTAGCCAGTGGATTGGTGCTACTGGGTGTAATTTCAGTAATTGTGCTAGTTAAACTGATTGTTAATCCCAACTCTGCCTCAATATCCTGTTCAATCGCTACCAGTAATGAGGTCAGTCCTAATGAATCAATAAATCCACCCCCGGCTAGAATATTAGCCGCCTCACCTTGTTCAATTTGGATGCGTCCCCAACCTTGGGCAGTTATTTCTTCAATACAGGCCAGGATAATCTCCCGAACATTGTCATGAAACTGCGATCGTTCTTGCATATAATTCATATAATACTTAACTCCGCTTGTATTTTGCTTAACCAATCTTGAATCTGACAGTGGAAGTCTTGCTCTCTCTGGATTACCTGAGCCAGAAAATCTATAAACTTTTGGACTTGGGCATCATTTACCACTGACTTTTTCCGTACAAGGGGGAGAAATATTTTGTATACTTCTTCCCATAAGTCAACCACTACAAGCATCTCATGACAAATCTCTGAAAGAGGAATATTGAGTTGTTGATTTAAGTCATGGAGTAAGTCCCGCAGATAATAGCGACTCCAACGCATATCAAAGAGACATTTTCCCAGAGATTGGGGAATTTCTCTTGTTTTGGAGTAATAAGAACTAAAAGCTTCATGGATATAATTACTCAGAGCCACCCCTGACAAATAAATCCTACCGGGTCTAGTTCTAGTCCGTCCTTCCAAAAAGGCGCTATTCACGCGATCGAGAATATTAATTGCTAGTTGATCTAGTTTTTCAGTTTGATAATTTGCTGCAAGCGTCACGTTGATTATACCGTAACTGAGGAGTAAGGAAAAGCCTCTAGCTTGAGTAAATTCTTTAAACTGGACATTACCACGCCAAAATTTTGCTAATGCCTCCAGGGAAATAGTAGCAACAAATTTGTTTGGTATAGGATCATAAAGCAGAACTTCATCAGATCCTAAGCCAATCACAGATATATAGTGATCAGAAATCTGAAAATCGCCACCTAAAGTAGAAGTGGTGCGGGGTTGAAGATAATTGGGATTTTGGAAATCTGGACTGTATGGTAATTCGTAGGTAGTTCCTGACAGGATCACAGGTTCATTGCGTTGGATACGGGTGCTAATTTGAGCCAGTCCTTCTTCACAAGAAGATGCACTGGTAATAGTTAACTCAAATAAGTTTATTTCCTCTGCAAATAGCTTGTTACCCATCACCATAACTGGATTCGGCACTAAATCAGCAGTATTGACACTAAATACAGGAACACTCCAAAAATCGGAATTAGCTAGTAAACTGAGCATACTTTTACCAGTAATCTGCCGCAAATACAAATCCACTAAAGGGTAGTGACATTTGTAGTAAGGAGGAATATCAAGCCTGAGTTCTGAGGAAAGAGCGATTTTATCCACGTTATTGTTTATACCCTATTCAAGTTTTAAGTTATGGCAACCGCCATGTTAGCGCAGGTTGGCGTAAGCCATTGATGAAACTCGTTTCACAACAGGGTTTTACTCCTGACTCCTGCTATATGGATTCAGACTTAGACCAGCATTCAATTTTATACTCTATTTCTGTATCAGCAAGTGCTTTTAAAACCCGTAGTGGTATGGGTGAACCGTCTTTTTGTCGCTCAAAGTTACGCATTCCACAGCTAAAAACATCTGCTAGGATGAAACCTCGTGGTAAGGTATATTTGCCCTCGTAAATATTTGTACTGATACGCTGTAAAAATAATGTGCCAAAATATATCTGTTCAACCTCTGGGGTTGACTCTGGAACATGGGCGCGAAGGTTAATTTGCACTTGATCAGGGAGATTGGATACCACAGTGTAACTACGGGATGTTTCTAATCCTTGAGAAAAGAAAGACACTTTCGTTACACCAGGAGAAAGTCCAATCATCCGGTTTCCCTGTTCCACAGTAATTATTTGTGGTTGTTGAATATGATAATTACCAGTTATGTCACTGCATTTAAAGCCGGTGTTATACTCCACAATGGGATTAACTATTAGTGGTTTGCTTCCTACCCCTAGAATATCTTCACCCTGTAGTTTTACTGAAACTGGCTGACCCCTATCACCAAAAAATAGCAACAGTGGATTCTTCAGACGCTTACCCCAATAGGTTTCATAGTGAGGGGAATTAGGTTCAACATAGTAAAACAGGTCAGTATTAGGGACACAACCTTGAGTTATTAGTGCATCAACCAATTCTCCGACAGGACGGGTGTAAATTCCTTCAGCATCGCCAGTATCAATCCAAAGCATAAACTCTGGTTTGTCTATCGGCCAGGGGTATAACCAAGTATTAGTATCAAAACTACGGACAACAGGGGAAAGCATCCCGACTTTGCCAAAAATATGGGGGTGTCGTACAGCGATATTGTAACTAACAGTTGCACCAGAAGAAGCTCCGATTATAGCAGTGTGAGAGCGATCGCTCAATGTCCTAAAATTTTCATCTATAAACGGCTTTACCTCTTGCACTATAAAGCTTTCGTACAGATAACCTGTCATTGGGATATCTTGATAGAAGGATGCATAGTGCCAGTAATCAGATGCTACAGTAGCCGCCGCCGCCGCAATACCAACCACAATAATTTCATCAATTAAATGACCATCAAGTAGTTCTTCAATTGTTTCATGCACCCGCCAAGATTGACTATCCGATTTTTTGGGTTCAAATAAGTGCTGCCCATAGTGCATATAAAGCACAGGATAACGCCGTTGAGAATCATCCTGATAACTGGGAGGCAGATAAAGATATAATTTGCGTACAAACCCAAAAATTGTTGAGTGTAACTCAAATTTTTCTAGCTGGCCTCTAATTGTTTTTTTCCTGTTTTGCTGGCTATCTGGATTCATAAATCCTCTACAATTTCTTTACGAGTCACTATTAATTGTTGAGTGTTCGACTCAGAATTGATATTTCTCAAGGCGAAATAAGTGTAAAGACTAATTGATATCATCAAAATCAGCAGTCCTTCCATTACCATCAAAAATCCAATTCCTCGCCCTTGGCCAGTTCCAATTAAAGCTCCTATACTCGTAGATAACAGCCCATCATCTAATAACATGGGTTCTAAAAATTTATCGGTTAGAGGACTAGCACTGAGATTACCAAAAGCCAGTGCCAACCCTATAAATGTACTATACAGCGAAATAACCCGTCCTTGAACATTGGAATTGACGCTAGTTTGCCAAATTGTCATGTTAGTGCTGAGAATAATTGGTAAGGTAAAAAAGGACAGAAAAAGACCAATGGAAATAATAGGAATATAGGGTTTAATTCCGGTAATAATTAAAGCAATACCATTCAATGCTGCAAAAGTAAACAAAGTAGAAATATATTTTTTACCTCCTCCCCAAATACTCATTAATATGCTACCAATTAACATTCCAGAACCAGCAATTGACATAACGCTACCAAAGGTTTTAGCTGAAGAAAAAGATAAAATCAGAGGATTAATCAAAACCGTTGTCATCCCATCTACAAAAAAGTGAATGGTCATAAATGCTAGTAAAATCAACAAAATTGCGTTATCTGCAATAGCATTCCAACCATAAGCAATATCATTAAGCATGGTATTGATACGAATGCCTTGAGTTGATGTAGTTCTAGGTTCTGGTTGGGGAATTTCAATAATTAAGAGAGTAAATAAACCAATTAAGTAGGTAGAAAAATCAACGATTAACAAACCTTCAAGTTGTATACTAGCAATAAGTATACCTGCTAAAATTGGGGCGGTTAGTTGTCCTACGGCTGTGCTAAAATAAATTAGTCCATTAGCTCTTCCCATTTGATGTTTTTTCACCATCATCGGTAAAGCTGCACCCTTAGCAATCATTTGAAAAGAACCGCAAACAGATGTGCAGAATGCTGTGATGTAAGTATGCCAAATCTCTAGATGATCTGTGAATAAAAGTACAGCAAGTGCTAGTGTTACAGTGGCTGCTGCTAAGTCACTAAAAATAATTGTCCATTTACGATTCCACCTATCTACCAATGCACCCACAAAAGGCGTAATTAATACACCTGGTAAAGTCGTAAAAAATATGACTAAACTTAATCCCGCCACTTCGTGAGTATTTTGATAAACCCAAATACCTAAACCAAATCCGGTCAGACGATTACCAATTTCTGACAAAGATTGTCCTATCCAGAAAATAATAAAATTACGCAGTTCACGAATTATTACAATTAGTTTATTTAGGTGTTTCATGCACATACTCACATATCATTGGTTTATTTGGGTTTATTTCTTACTTACAGTTACGACTTCAAAAGCTTCTAATACGGAACAGGTATTTTCCCCCTCCTAAAATTATAAACCTCGCTGTTGCATGGCGCTGTAATAAATTCTTCTATAAAATTATCTCCCACAGCATGGGCATCAAAATCATTAAAGGGAATTTTTACTGCTAGGTCGTGACTAAGTTGGGCAGACGTATAACAATTTACATCAAAATAGTCTGGAGCAATTAATCCTGATGAATCGGTAATAAGTAGTTTTTTCATGTTTTTTTGAATTGAGTTTTTGGAATTAATTTCTTTGTTGTTTTGCTGCCAAAAGTTGGGCTTTTTCTTCTGGGGTCATGCGTTTGAGACGTAAAAAGGCTTTGGCAATTTTTTCTGTATTACCTAATTTACTTTCTCTCTCTACTAAAAGAGAGGCTATTTTTTCAATACTTACAGCATCAAATAGTTCTCTTAATGCCAAATCAACTGCAAATATTTTTTTAATCCGTCCATGAAATTGTCCAGCTAAAAGTGAATGTCCTCCTAAATGGAAGAAGTTATCTTTTACCCCCACCTTTTCAATTTTAAGTAATTCTTGCCACATTTCTACTAATGCTTCTTCAATCGGGTTTCTGGGTGCTAAATAATCTCCTCTTTCTTCTGTTTGAGTGGGTGCGGGTAAAGCACGACGATTAATTTTATTATTGGCTGTGAGAGGCATTTTATCTAAGAAAACCCAAGCTGAAGGAATCATATAGTCAGGCAATTTTGCTGATAGATATAGACGCAGGTTTTCTATTGTAGGTGTTTCATTTTGAGCGACTAAATAAGCTACCAGACGTTTATCTGCGGGGGTATCACCAACTACTTGAATAACGGCTTGAGTAATAGCTGGATGACTTTCCAGAATAGTTTCAATTTCTCCTAGTTCAATGCGATAACCGCGTATTTTTACTTGATAATCTAGTCTGCCTAAAAACTCAATTTCTCCATTTGGTAGCGATCGCGCTAAATCTCCGGTTCGATATAAACGCTGTCCTGGTTGTTGTGCAAATGGGTCAGGGATAAATTTGGTTGATGTTAGTGTTGTGTTGCCTCTATAACCCCGTGCTAGTCCCATACCACCAATATACAATTCCCCAGCAATTCCTGGTGGTAATGGATTTAAACCACTGTCCAAAATATATAAAGATGTGTTAGCAATTCCTTGACCAATAGAAAGTGCATCTTCTGGTTGCTGTATTTGCTTCATGGACGACCAAATGGTGGTTTCTGTCGGTCCGTAAACGTTCCATAAATTTACCTTCAAATCTAAAAGAGAAGCAGCTAATTCCACAGGCATTGCTTCCCCTCCGCAGAGAGTACAAAAATGCTCTTTTGGTTGCCAGTTTGCTGTTAATAATAGTCTCCAAGTGCTAGGAGTTGCTTGCATAATTGTTGCTTGGGTTTGTTGCAACAATTGAGCTAATTCAAATCCATCTATGGTTGTTTCTTTGTCAGCAATAACTAATTTCGCGCCACTAATTAAGGGTAAAAATAATTCTAGTCCGGCAATATCAAAGGAGATTGTTGTAACTGCAACTAAGGTATCTGCGGCTGTTAGTTGTAATTTTTCTTGGAAACTGAGGAGAAAATTCACTAAAGATTGATGCTGAATTTGTACTCCTTTGGGTTTGCCGGTAGAACCGGAAGTGTATATTACATAAGCTAAATCTAAGGGGTTTTGCGGTGGGAAATTAACTGTTTCTGATGGTGGTATTGCTTCTAACAGCAGAATTTGGGCTGATGATTTTGGTAGTTGGTCAGCAATTTGAGATTCTGTGAGTATGATAGAGGCATTACTATCATTAAGTATCCATTCTAAGCGATCGCTAGGGAAGGCTGGATCTAATGGTAAATAAGCTGCACCAGCTTTGATAATTCCTAATAATGCCATAACTAACCCTGGATGGCGTTCTAAACAAACTGCTACTAATGTTTCTTTTGTAATTCCTATTTGTATTAATGCTTGGGCAATTTGGTGAGATTTTTGATCTAATTCGCCATAAGTTAACCATGTTTCACCTTGTAAAATGGCGGGTGAGTTGGGGTTTTTTGCGACTTGTTGGTTAAATAAATCCAGTATGGTGGTAATTGGTAATTGGTAATTAGTAATTGGTAAAACAGGAGAAGTTTGCAGACCGATTTCACCAATAAATTGTGGTGATTTGGTAGCAAAGGTGGTTAAGATGTGTGTGAGTTGCTGTAGTAGGTTTTCCCGTTCTTCTACTGTTCCTATTGATTTCTGGAAGGCAATTTTTAGAGTTAAATCTTGTCCTGGTAATGCGTATAGACTGACAGGATAATGATTTTTTTCTAATGATTCTACGCCATTGATGATTAATTCACCGGGATGGTTACGCAAATTTTCGCCTACGGGATAATTTTCATAAACTACTATGGACTCAAATAAAGATTCACCTCTGTTGATATCACTCCAACCTTGAATATCTACTAGGCGACTGTAGGAATATTCGTTAATTGATAGAATGCGATCGCCTATTTCTTTTAACCATTGTCGTACAGGTGTAGCCACATCCAATTTTAACCGCAAAGGTAGGGTATTAATAAATAAACCTACCATCTGATTAAAACCTGATAATTCTGCTGGTCTTCCTGAAACTGTTACACCAAACACAACTTCATCAACACCGTTATATTTACTCAACAAAATTCCCCAAGCTGCTTGGATTAAGGTATTGAGGGTAATTTGATGTTTGTTGGCATAGGTTTTTAGTTGTGTGTAAATTTCTGGTTGTAGAGTAGTTTGCAGGATTTGGTAATCCTCAACAACAGCAGATTTTTGAGTTGTTAATCCTAAACTGGTTGCTGATTCTAAACCTGTTAATTGTTTACGCCAAAAATCTTCTGCTTCTCTACTTTGTTTTTGATGCAACCAATTAATAAAATCACGATAATTTGGTGCTTGTGGTAAATTTAAAATTTGATTATTTTGTTGTGATTGGTAAAAAGCAATTACATCTTGAAATACTAGGGGTAATGACCAACCATCTAACAGTACATGATGATGAGTCCAACAGAATCGCCATTTTTCTGCATCGGTTCTGACTAAGGTTAACCGCATTAAGGGCGCTGTTTCTGTTGATAGTTTTTCTTGACGGTCATTTGTTAATAAATCTATCCATTTTTGCTCTAGTTCGTCAACTTCTAAATTACGCCAATCTTCAGCAATGAAAGGTAAATCTATGCTTCTATGCACTCTCGCTAGGGGACGGGGAAGGGATTTCCAAATAAAGGAAGTCCGCAGACTAGAATGACGGTTAATACAGTTTTTCCAAGCATTTTTAAATATTTCTACATTCAGACTACCTTCAATATTACCTGTTATTTGTTGCAGGTAAATATCTTTCTCGGTTTCGTAATTAGCATGAAAAAGTATCCCTTCTTGAACTGGTGCAAGGGTATAAATATCTTCTATATCGGTAATACCCTCTACAGCTATATTTAACTGTTCCTCAGTCAAATTGGCTAAAGGAAAATCTTCTGGTAGGAAATTTACAACTTTTTCTTCACTAACTGTTAATAAATTGCGTAAACATCTTTGATAATTATCTACAAAATTGTGAATAGTTGCTTCTTGATGTAAAGCTTTACTAAAACCAAACCGCATTTGCAGTTGACTGTTAACTATTAAACTCGTTATTTCTAACTGAAAACCACGTTGATTTTCTGGATGTCGAGAAATTCCTGTATCTTCAGCAGCAGGTGTAAAGGGTGCATCTGGTGAAAGTTGTTCGTCAAATTGTCCTAAGTAGTTAAAGATAATCCCTTGGGGAATGGGTGGTAAAATTTCCGCATATTCTGGTTTTTGACTGAGAATACCGTAAGAAAAACCATTATTTGGTAAGTTTCTAAGATGTGTTTTAATACTGGCTAAGTTGTCTAAAATATCACTATTTGTTGTTGTTAATTTACAAGGGAATAAAGATGTAAACCAACCCACAGCATCGGCTATATCTAAACTTGTTTCTCTTCCGTGACTTTCTAAAGCAATGACAATTTCTGATTTACCCGTCCATCCTGTCACTGTTGCTGCAAGTGCTGTCAACAAAACTTCTTGAATGCGTGCTTTGCGGGTTCGAGGAAGTTCAAATAATAGTTTTTCTGTTTCTGCTTTGGTGAAATTACACTCAATTTGTGTGGCTGAATTTTCTTTGTTATTTGCTATTCCTTCAGGAAAATCTAGGGGTAATGTGAAACTATCAACTGTTTGATTTTTCCAGAAGTTAACATCTTCTTGGTAATTAGCATTTTCAATATTTTGCTGTAAATAATGACTCCATTGAGGGAAACTCACACCCTGTTTTTGTAAAGATTGTCGAGTATTGTTAGCAATATTCCCAGCTAAATCTTGCAAAATTACACGCCAAGAAACTCCATCAACTATGAGGTGATGAATAATTAATAATAATTTTTCGGCTGTGTTGGCTGGTGTTTGGAAATAAACTGCACGGAATAAATTACCAGTTTCTAGATTTAGTTGACTTTGAAATTTCGTGGCTAGGTTTTGTATTTGTGCAGCTAATTGAGTTTCTGGGATATTTGTTAAATCAACAATATCCAAATTTACACCTTGAATATTATTATCTAATTTCTGTAACCAACCTGTTTCTATTTGCTGAAATTTTAACCGGAAAACTGGATGTTTTTTAAATATTTGATTTACAGCTTTTTGCAATCTGGCTATGTTGAATTGTGGTTTGATATCTAATAAAATTGCCTGATTCCAATATTCTGGATGTGCTAATGATTGTTGGAAAAACCACTGTTGAATGGGAGTTAAAGGAATTTCTCCGGTTTGAATAATTGGTAAATTTGAAGATTGATGATCTACTTTTCTGACGTGAGTAGCTAAATCACTGATTTGGGGATAATTAAATAAATCTTGAGGGGTGAAATAAAAACCTAAATCCCTGGCTTTAGCAATAATTTGTAAGCCAATAATTGAATCTCCACCCATTTCAAAAAAGTTATCATGAACGCCAACGCGAGATACTTGTAATACCTGTTGCCAAAGTTGAGTTAATATATTTTCATTTTCGGTTTGTGGTGCAATATATTCTTCTTTTGTGGTTATTTCTGAAATTTCTGGATCGGGTAAAGAATTAATGTCAATTTTACCATTGGGTAATAATGGCCAAGTGTCAATACTGACAAATAAAGCCGGAATCATGTAATCTGGGAGAATCTGCGCTAATTCCAAACGCAGGACTTTTTGCCAGTTATTTGGTATTTCTTGAAGTTGTAAATAAGCAACCAGACGATTTGGTTTTTCAGGTTGAGAAATTGCTTTAATTACCGCACGATTTACCCAAGATTGTTGTTCTAATGCAGCGATAATTTCATTGGGTTCGATGCGGAAACCGCGAATTTTCACTTGTTGGTCTGCACGTCCGAGAAATTCTATTTTACCATCTGGTAAGTAACGAGCGCGATCGCCTGTACGATACATTCTTTCACCTGCAACAAAAGGATCGGGTAAAAAGCGTTCCCCAGTCTTTCCTGGTGCATTCCAATATCCACGCGCTAATTGATAACCCGATACAAATAACTCTCCTGGTGTTCCTACGGGTACAGACTGCATCCAGGAATTGAGAACATATAATCTAGTGTTGCTGACTGCTTCACCAATGGGAATATTTTCATGATTTTCGTGATCTCTGCAATTATGAGCAGTAACATCAATTGTAGTTTCTGCTGGTCCATAAAGATTGATTAAAGGAATAGCTAATTTTTGTTTAAATTCATCCCAAATCCGCTTTTTCAGGGCTTCACCACCGCTAAATACTAACCGTAAACTAGCACATTGAGAAAATCCAGGTTCACCCAAAATTATCTCTAATAAACTGGGTACTAATTGCAGTAAAGTGACATTTTCTTGTTGAATAGTTTTCACTAAATAAGCTGGATCTTGATGTCCTCCTGGTTTAGCCATCACCAGTTTTGCACCCACCATTAAAGGTGTCCAAAATTCCCACACAGAAGCATCAAAACTAAATGGTGTTTTTTGCAAAACTACATCATGTTTATTAACTGCAAAATGCTCTAAAAACCAAGTTTGATGATTAGCTAATGCTTGGTGAGAAATAGCAACTCCTTTAGGTCTACCCGTTGAACCAGAAGTAAAAATAATATAGGCGATATTGTCAGGTAAAACCGCAATTTCTAGATTTTCATCAGATTGATTTGCAATTTCTTGACTGTAAGTATCAAGACAAATACTTTGCTGATAATTGACTTTCAAATCTGATCGAGTGAGTAATAAATTAACTTTCCCATCTTCCAACATAGATTGGATACGCACCGGGGGATAATGGGGGTCTATTGGCACATAACAACCACCTGTTTTGAGTACCCCTAGCATGGCACAAACCATATCTAAAGAACGTTCTAAACAAATACCTACAGGTTGTTCTTGACTAATATCATGCTGTTGTAAAAACCGCGCTAATTGATTAGCTTTTTGGTTTAATTTTTGATAAGTCCAACTTTCACCTTCACAAACAACTGCAATAGCATCAGGATTTATTGCTGCTTGTTCAGCGACAAATTCATGAACTGGGGTAATTTGTGGAGGGATTGGTAATTCACTTACCCCAAATATCTCTGTAACACGGTTCGTTCTTTCATTAACTTTGTATGATTCCTGTAAAATATCCCGATTACCTTGAGGATTTTCACTCAATAATTCAGCACAATTTTGATAGTAATCAGCAATGCTAGAAATTTGCTCTTGGCTAAATTCTCGACAGCTATAAGTAATATTCAAACTGATATTAACAGCCGCTACTTCTTCACTCCAACTAACTGCAAAGGGAATATTTGTTTCATCTAAGGATGTTGAATTTATTAATTCTACTTCTCGCCAATTTAATAACCCTTTATAAACATGAAAATGGACGAAATTAAAAGAGGTTTCATATAAAGGTTGATTATTATTTAACCTTTGTACTTCTGCTAAAGGAAAACGACGATTTGGCATTAATGCTTGTTCAGCACGCCATGTTTCTGTAATCAAATCTACCCAAGAACCACAGGGTAATTTTAACCGTAATGGTAGTGTATTTAAAAACAGACCTAAAAGGCGATCGCTATCGGTTTCATCCGGTCTACCATTACTAACCAAACCTGTAACTATTTCCTCTTCTCCTGAAAACACAGCCAAAATATGCAAATGTAACGCCAGTAATACAGTTCTTAAAGGTACACCCAATTGATGGGATACATCTTTTAAACCTTGAGAAATCGTGTCTTGTAAAGTGATATCAATTTTCCCCATATTTGGCTGTAATTCTGGAGAAATTGCCATCGGTAAACGGGGTATTTTAGTAAACGGAATCTCTGCTAGTTGTTGTTGCCAAAATTCTTTTTGTTTGTGGTCTTTTAAAGCTTGTTGTTCTAAAGCAATAAACCGAGAATATTCTAAATTAGTCTGAGGAGGTAAAGCAGGTACACCCTTACCCATTAAATGTAAATATAAACCTGTTAATTCTGCCAAAAAGTTAGCTAAACTCCAACCATCCATAATGGCATGATGCAAAGTAAAAGTAGCTTGCATCACATTTTCATCTAACTGATGAATATGAAAACGCATTAACGGCGCAATTTGATAATTAAACCGATTTTCCCTCTCTTGATCAATAAAAGTTTTGATATAATCATCTTGTGTTGATGGTGATAAATTCTGTAAATCTGTAAACATCACCTTTGCAGGTACATCTTTAACAATTACTTGCAATGGTTGACTAAATTCAGCTAAATAAAATGCAGTTCTTAATACTCGATGTCTGGTAAACATTTGAGTATAAGCTTGTTCCCAAACTTTGATATCAAAAGGTATGCGAATACGGAAACTAAAAACATCATGGTAAGTTGTGGAAGTTTGGGAATACTCACCATGAAATAACATTCCTGCTTGTAGTTGTGCTAAAGGATAAGCATCATCAGCTATATTTTCTAGTTTTTCTCGATCTTTAGTTGCAATTAAAGCAAAGGGTTCTTGATGGTAATTCTGATTTTCTGCCGTTGTTGCTGTCTCTAAAAATTCCGCTAATTTTGATAAAACCGGATGAGAAAAGATTTGCTCAATTTTCAAATTTAATCCTGCTGCTTGTGCTAATGAACAAACGCGAATACTGCGGATAGAATCGCCACCTAAAACAAAATAATTATCAAATCTGCCAACGCGATTTACTCCTAAAACTTGTTGCCAAATTTCTGCTAATTTCTGCTCAATTTCTGTTTCCGGTGCAACAAATTCAATTCCTAAATTCTCTCTTTGAATCTCTGGAACAGGCAAAGATTTTCTATCTATTTTCCCATTGGGTGTAAGAGGGAATTTATCTAGATAAACAATCTGCGCGGGAATCATATAATCAGGTAAATACTGTTGCAGATGATTTCGCAGAGTTTCAATAGTTGGTTGTTTGCCTGGAGTACAAACCAAATAGGCAATTAAGCGTTTTTGATTTGTTTCTGCATCATCCGCAACTATGACAATATTTTCCTGTATATCAATAAACTGAGCAATAGCAGCTTCAATCTCGCCGATTTCAATGCGGAAACCACGAATTTTGACTTGGTGATCTATGCGTCCTAAATATTCTAAATCACCATTGGGCAAAAAACGACCTAAATCACCTGTACGATATAAACGGGAATTTGGTTTAAATCTATCTTCAATAAATCTTTCTGCTGTTAATTCTGGTCGGTTTAAATAACCACGCGCAACTCCTGCACCACCAACATACATTTCCCCAATTACACCTGTCGGTAAATGATTACCATCAGGATCAAGAATATAAAGATATAAATCGGGAATTGGTTGACCAATTAAACTTCCAGAGGAGTTGTCTAAATCTTGTTTACTAATTGGTCTATAGGTAACATGAACTGTAGTTTCTGTAATCCCATACATATTAACCAAGCGCGTCTGATTTTCTCCATAATTTTCAAACCAAGGACGCAAACTTGCTAGGTTTAAAGCTTCCCCACCAAAGATAATATAGCGTAAATTAGCAAGATTATAATTTATATTTTGACAAGCTAATAATTGAGCAAATGCTGAGGGAGTTTGATTGAGAACAGTAACTTTTTGCTCTTGTAGAAGTTGTAGAAAACTTTGGGGATCACGACTTACACAGTGAGGAACAATTACTAATCTACCACCATATAACAAAGCTCCCCAAATTTCCCACACAGAAAAGTCAAAAGCAAAGGAATGGAAGAAAGTCCAGACATCTTGTTGATTAAATTCAAACCAATTTTCTGTACTTTTAAATAATCGAATCAGATTATTTTGAGTAACTAATACACCTTTTGGTTTACCCGTAGAACCAGATGTATAAATAATATAAGCACCTGAATTTGGGTTGAGGTTATCTATTGTCAAGACATTATTTGCAACGTTTATATATTCAGCATCTAAACAAATTTTGATTGCTGAATCCGGTAGTTGTTTACTAATATTAGTTGTAGTCAGAATTACTTCTGCACCACAATCATTAATTGTAAATTCAATCCTATCACGGGGATAAGCTGGATCAACAGGAACATATACACCCCCAGCTTTAACTACAGCTAACATGGCTATAATCAGTTCTGGAGTACGTTCTAAACAAATTACTACTCGTTTTTCGGCACTAATTCCTAATGACTGTAAATATCTCGCTATGTGATCAGAACGACTGTCTAATTCTTGATATGTGAGGTTTTCATTGTCATAAGTTAAAGCAATGCGTTCTGGATATTTATTAACTGTTTCTGCAAAAATTTGATTAATAGTAATTGGTGATTGTTCCCTATTTTCTGTTACTTCTTCCTTCTCTCTATAACCTAGTAATGATAAAGACTGTAAAGGTGCTTGAGGATTATTAGCCATATTTAACAATAAATTGCTAAATTGTTCTAGCAATAATTCCATAGCTACTACATCAAACCGAGCCGCATTATAACTTAATTTGAGAGAGATTATATCCCCAGGAACGACGACTAAAGTTAAAGGATAATGGGTAGTTTCAAAGAAGTAGGACTCTGGTACATTCAAACCAAAATCTTCGGTTTTTAAGGTTTTATCAACGGGGAAATTTTCAAAAGCCAGCAAACTTTCAAACATTTGTTGTCCCCGTGGCACATCACTCCAAGTTTGAATATCTGATAAACTGGTGTGTTCAAATTGACGCATTAAAGCTGCACGTGATTGGAGGTTTTGCAACCAACTATCTAGGGTTTGTTCTCCAGATATTAAAACGCGAAATGGTAAGGTATTAATGAAGGGTCCAATCATTCCTTCTACACCTGGCAATTCTGGAGGTCTTCCCGCAACTGTTATCCCATAAACAATATCGTTACTGCGGCTATAACGGTTAAGTAATATTGCCCAAGCGCCTTGAATGACGGTGTTGAGGGTGACGCTACAATTACGGGCTAATTTTTGCAAGAATGCGGTATTTTCTGGTGATAAATTGTGTTTAATTTCTCCGCTTATAAAACCGTTATCGACCTTGCTTTTAGACATCATTAATAGGGGCGTGGCACTTGCAAATTCTGCCATATATTCACGCCAAAATGATTCCCCATCTTGAGGATCTTTCTGTTTTAACCAAGCGATAAAGTCACCATAAGGACGAACATTAGGTAAGGTAATCTCTACATTTTCTTTAGCTGCTTTATGCAACATCAAAAATTCTCGAAGTAAGATTGGCCAAGACCAACCATCTAAAATTATATGGTGATGACTCCATACTAAATACCAGGAATCTTCCCGAAAACGAATTAAGGTAACTCGCATTAATGGGGGACGGTTGAGAACAAATCCCTGGCGTTTGTCTGCTGCTAAAAATTCTTTGAGCCGGGTTTTTTGGGATGAATCACTTAGTCCTCGCCAGTCTTCTTCGGCTATGTTAAATGTCAAATTACGGAATACAACTTGTACGGGTTCGGTTTGTCCTTTGGTAATAATTGCAGTTCGCAAAATTGGATGACGATCTACTAAAGTTTGCCATGCTTGACGGACTGCGACTATGGAAACATCCCCTTGTAATTGACAATGCAATTGTTCAAAATAAACTCCTGACTCTGGTTCGTATAGGGAATGAAATAATAGTCCTTTTTGTAAGGGGGTGAGAGGGAAAATATCTTGGATTTTGTCTTTTAAGCTGGTCATAATTATCAGTTTTTAGTAATTTTTTAATCAGTACATAAAGCTAGATTTAGTTTCGCGCAATCGCTCTTAGCGTTCGTGTAACGTGCCGGAGGCATATCCCGCAGGGTAGCCGCAAAGTGATAAAGAAATTTAGAATGTGGTCTAAATACATGAGATATCACTCCTTGTTATTCTAAATCTTCTAAAATCGAATCTAGTTCGTTTTCAGATAGGTTAACTAGGTGAAAGTCTGTAGCACTGTAAAATGAGGAATTAGTAGCTGTTGAATCTGTGAGGTACGATCGCAAGTTGTAAAGATAATTTTCTGCTAGATATTTAATAGTCTGTGAATGATGGATGTTTTGGCTATAAGACCATTCTATTTGTAGTAATTCATTTTGAATGCGAGCGTTAATGGCTAAAAGATGGGGACGTTCTTGTTGCGGACATAATCCTGTTCCTGTGGGAGCATGACTGATAGTAAATCGGTGATTTGTTTTTGGTAAATTATCAATTTGTCCCAAATAATTGAAACTGATGGCGGCTTGGTTGGCATTTTTAAGGGTTTCCTGTAAAGTTTGATTTTGACTGAGATAACGCAATAATCCGAAACTAATGCCATGATGGGGAATGGTTCTGAGTTGGGTTTTGATGGCTTTGATTAATGTATCTTGCTCGGTATTGGTGCTGGGTTTTTGTAGCAAAATTGGGTAAAGAGAAGTAAACCAACCAATGGTTCTAGAAATATCCAATTGTTCGATTAGTTCTTCTCTGCCGTGTCCTTCTAAATCTATTAGCCAATGATCAGATTTGTAAGTTTCTGCGAGAGTTTTTAGTAAGGCTGCCAACATGATTTCTTGAATATTGGCATGATAGGTTGTGGTTGTTTGTTTGAGCAGAGTATTTGTTTCTTCTGGAGATAGTTGACTAGATAGGATGGCTGTACTTTCTACTGTATTTTTGTTAGCAATAAACGGAAAATCTACAGGTAATTGGGAAACTGGAGTTGATATAATGTTTTGCCAGAAGGGGATATCTTTGATAATTTCGCTGGAGTTAGATAGGGTTTGTAAAGATGTAGTCCATTGGCGATAGGAGGATGTTTTGGGAGGTAAAGAAATAGGTTGATTATTTATGGAAAAACCTCTCTCTTGCAAGGATTCAGGATGATCTAAGACTTGTTGGTACGCTTGGTTTAAGTCTTCTAATAAAATCCGCCAGGATACGCCATCTATAATTAAATGATGGGCAAATATAAACAGGATGTTACCATATTCGATTAAGTTGCTAACATATAAAAATCGCAGCAAGGGCGGATGATCAAATTGAAAACTGGAGTGTTCTGTTTCTACAATTGCGGTTAAAGCTGCTCGCTGTGTTTGCGGTGGATGGTGGCTAAAGTCTGCAATCTGCAAAGGGGGAGTTTGAGCAGTTCCTGTATAAAATTGTTGCCATTGTCCTTGTTGTTGGGAAAATCCAACGCGAAAAATGTCATGATGGGCAACTACAGCGTCTAAGGCTAGGATGAAGGCATCTATGTTTAAGGGTTCGTTACAATTCAAGGCTATGGCTTGATTCCAGTGGTGGGGATGGGTCCAATTTTTGGCAAAAAACCAGTTTTGAATGGGGGAAAGGGGAATGATACCGTTTAACGGCTCGATGATCTCTTGTTTTTGCGCGAATGGTTTAGCGATCGCAGCTAGTCGAGATAAGGTTTGAGCTTCAAAAATGTCTCTGGGGTTGATTTCCCAGCCAGATGCACGCGCACGCGCTACGATTTGTAAGCTAATAATTGAGTCTCCCCCTAATTCAAAAAAGTTATCTTGGGGATTGACGGTTTCTATTCCTAGCACTTCTGTCCAAATTTGGGCAAATATTTCTTCTGTGTGGGTTTTAGCGATCGCTTCTGTTTGTGATAATTCGGGCGCTGGTAGAAGTCTGCGGTCTATTTTACCGTTGGGGGTAAGTGGCCAAGCTGGAACTAATACCACCACACTGGGAATCATGTAAGCTGGTAAAACTTGGGCTAAGTAATCTTTTAAGTCTTGGCTGGTTGGTGGGTTGTCTTGCGGTGCTAAAGCGTAACCAACTATGCGTTTACGTCCGGGTAAGTCTTGACGCAGCATGACCACGGCGCTATCTACGGTTTCATGTCTGGTTAAAGCCGCTTCAATTTCGCCCAATTCGATCCGATATCCGTTAAGTTTGACCTGGGCATCTTGACGACCCATAAAGCGGATGTTGCCTTGCAGATCATAAACGCCGCGATCGCCTGTTTTATAAAGTCTCGCTCCCGGTGTTTTGCTGAAAGGATGGGGAATAAATGCCGTTGCTGTTAAGTCAGGACGATGTAAATAACCCCGCGCTAAACTGATACCACCAATATAAATTTCCCCAATTACACCAGGGACAACCGGTTCTAAAAATGAATCTAGGAGGTAAATTTCAACGTTTGCGATCGCACTGCCAATACTCACTTCTCCTAACAAATTGCTACAATCCATCAAACTGGCGCAAACTGTTGTCTCTGTTGGACCATAAGCATTAAAACATCTGCGTTGATTGACACTCCAACGGCGTAATAAATCCCCTGAAACCGACTCTCCAGCTACAATCAAAGTCTGCAATTCTGGTAAATCTGCGGTATTAATCGCCGCTACCAAAGAAGGGGGAAGGGTGACATGAGTAATTTTCCAACTCGTCAATTTTTTCCACAGTTCAGCACTGGGAGAACGGTTTGCTTGCGATCGTAAATATAGAGTAGCACCGCTACCCAAAGCCATAAAAATCTCGGAAATAGCTGCATCAAAATTTAAAGCAGCAAATTGATAAACTCGACTTGTTTCTGTCACTCCAAAACTGGCAGTTTGAGCGCGTACCAAATTTTGAATCCCACCATGAGGAACTAAAACACCTTTTGGTTTACCTGTAGAACCAGATGTATAAATCACATAAGCCAGATTTTCCGGTCTAACTTTTAAATTCAACCGTGCTGTATTTAATGTTAAATCCAGTTCACCAATAGCCAGCAATTTCACATTTTCTGGAAATAATCCCGGTGCTATAACTTCCTCAGTTAAAATCAACCGCGTTTGACTATCTTCTACAATAAACTTCAATCTATTTTCAGGATAATTGCGATCTAAAGGTAGAAAAGCCGCACCAACTTTTAACACTGCCAGCAAAGCAATAATATATTCAATACTATGGTCAAAATATAACCCCACTATAGACTCATCACCAATACCTATTTCTAATAATTTTGCAGCTAAACTATTAGCGCGTTTTTCTAATTCACCATAACTAATATTAGCATCATCACAAACTAATGCCACCTGATTAGGTTGTAAATCTACATGATTTTCAAATAACTGATGACTAGGGCGAAAATCTCCCCAATTATTGCTATTAGCTTGACTTTGTTTGATATTTTCTTCCCGTTCTGTTGGTGATACTGCCTGGATTTTCCCTAACATTACTTCTGGCTGTTCAGCCATATTAATAATTATATTTTTAAAGCGTGATATTAAATTTTCTGCGGCATTGATAGACAGAAACTTTGTTTGATAATTCAGCTTTAATAATAAACCTTGATCGGGAATTACCCCCACTGTTAACGGGTAATTTGTTCTTTCATAAAACTGGATATCATCAACTCGAAAATCCTGGACTTGTTCTTTTAAACTTTGGTCAACAGGATAATTTTCAAACACCAAAATGCTTTCAAATAAAGCTGAACCAGATAAATTACATTCTTTTTGAATATCCGTTAATTTGCTATATTCATATTCTCGCATTTCTACATGATGCTGTTGAATATTTTGCAACCAATTTGCAACAGATAAACTCGGATTAATTTCTACTCGCATCGGTAGAGTATTAATAAATAAACCTACCATATTTTCCACTTCTGCTAATTCTGGTGGTCTACCAGAAACCGTCACCCCAAATATGACATCTTCCCCCGCACCATGTTTTTGTAAACACATTGCCCAAGCACCTTGAGCAATAGTATTTAATGTTAATCGCTGGGTTTGTGCCATCTTTTGCAATAACGCAAATTCAGATACATTCAAACGTAATTCTACTTCTTGATAAGCAGGTAAATTATGATCAAATTCTGATTCAGAAATTTCCCAATTTAGACGAGTGGATGTAGAAATACCTGCTAAATGTTGTTGCCAAAATTGTTTAGATTTTTGCTGATTCCGACCTGCTAACCATTGAATATAATGGCGATAAGGGGGAACAGGTGGTAAAGCATGGGCAACTCTTTGACAAATTGATTGATATATAGTCAGGACTTCTTTAAAAATAACTGGTAATGACCAACCATCAAGGATAATATGGTGATGACTCCATAACCATTGCCAAGTAGAATCATTTAAGCGAATCACAGTAAACCGCATTAAAGGACTTTGATTTAAACTAAATCCTTGTTGTTTATCTGTGATTAAATATTGCTGAAGTTCAGTTTCTTGTTGTGTGGGTGATAAATCACGCCAATCTTTTTGAATAATTGAAAATTTGAGCGATTTATTAACGATTTGCAGAGGTATGTCTTGATGATCCCAAACAAAAGCACTGCGTAAAATTGGATGTCTATCGACAACAACTTGCCAAGCATAATCAAAATTATCAATATTGAATTTACCAATAATTTTTCCTGTTACCTGTTCAAAATAAATACCCTGTTCTGGTTCATAGATTGCATGAAATAGCATTCCTTGTTGCAATGGTGAAAGGGGATATATATCTTCTAACTGGGGATATTGATTTTGAATAATATCTAATTTTGATTGCTGGATTTTCACCAAGGGAAAATCTGATGGTGTATATCCACCTACAGCTATTTCTGTACAGTGGTTGAGAATTTCTAGAAGATTATTTTTAAATTCATTTACCCATTGAATAATTGTTGCTGATTGATGCAATTTGCAACTATACAACCAATCAACACGCAATTCTCCTTCTACAACAATGGCATTAATATCAATGATATGGGGACGCACACCTTGGGGATGTCTTGTTGGCGCTACCTCAGAATTTAATAAGCGAAATAGTTGATTTTTACCGCTTTCATTTCTCACTTGTCCGAGATAATTAAAGCTAATTTCTGGTGGTTGATAATTGCAGAACTTGGAATTTTCCTCAGACCCTATTCCCTGTTCAAGATATCTTAAAATTCCATAACCAAAGCCACGTTGAGGAACATTACGCAATTGTTCTTTAACAGTTTTAATAATTTCTGATGCTAAATTAATCTCTGGTAATTCCAAACTGAATGGATAAAGGGTAGTAAACCAACCCAAGGTGCGAGTAATATCTAAATCGGCAGATAATTCTTCTCTTCCATGCCCTTCCATCATAATTTGAATGTGGGATTGTTGAGTGATAGTTACTAAAGTTTTTGCTAAAGCTGCAAGTAATAATTCTTGGGGTTGGGTGCGGTAGGTTTTATTAGCTTTTGTTAACAATATTTGAGTTTGTTCTGTGGTTAATTGACAGCTAACAGTTTTCACAGAAGACTCTAGGTTATCTTTTACAGATTGGGGAAAATCTAGAGGTAGTTTTGCGGTTTCTTTTTGTAGAGTATTTAACCAAAACTGTTTTTCTGTTTGGATATTTGGGGAATTAATATAACTGTGTAAAAATTGACTCCATTGTTGCCAGGATGAAGTAGTTGGGGAAATTTGACTACCGCTAATGAGTTCTACTAAATCTTGCAGTAAAATCCGCCAAGAAACACCATCAATAATCAGGTGATGAATAACAATTAATAGCTGTGCTGGACAGTGTTCACCGAGATTAAACCATACTACACGATAAAGGGGACCATTACTTAAATTGAGCGATCGCTCAACTCGTTCTCTCACCTCCCCCATGATTGCATTTTGTTCAACTTCGGTTCTTAACCCCAAATCAACTATTTCCCAAGCCAAAGTAACATCTTTTTCTACATAAAATTGTCGCCAATTTTCCGCTTCTTTTGTAAACCGTAACCGGAAATTATCATGATGGGAAAAAATCACCTGTAACGCTGTTGCAACTTGTGATGCTTCTAAAGATGGATGCACTTCCAGCAATAAAGTTTGATTCCAATGATCAGGGTTAGGAATATCAAGTTCAAAAAACCATTTTTGAATCGGAGTTAAAGGAACTTCACCCGTAGCAATCTGATTTTGTGATATAGCACAATTTTGTATCTGTGCTACCATGGCTAATCTTTGCACAGTTTGTTCTTGAAAAATTTCCTTGGGTGTTAATATCCAACCTTGACGACGCATTTCTGTCACCACTCGCAAGGCTAAAATTGAATCACCACCTAGATCAAAGAAATTGTCCTCAATCCCAATTTTATCTATACTTAAAACCTGTTCCCAAACGCCACATAAAACTTTTTCCGCATCAGTTTGAGGAGGTGTAAAACTCTTTCTTGTTGTTGCTTGATTCCAATCTGGTAAGGGTAAAGCTGAACGATTAATCTTACCTTGAGCAGTTAAAGGTATTGCATCCAACAACATAAAAGCTGCGGGAATCATATAATCTGGTAAACGTTCTTTTAATGCTGTCCGTAATTCATTCCGATCAATATTTGCATTAGCTACAATATAAGCTACTAACCTTTGCTCATTTTCTACAGATGAGTGAACAATTACTACAGCTTCTGATATTTGTGGTAATGATGCTAAAGCTGCTTCAATTTCCCCTAATTCAATTCTAAATCCGCGTATTTTTACCTGTAAATCACAACGTCCTAAATATTCAATATCACCATTTCTCAACCTTCTTGCTAAATCTCCAGTACGATATAATCTCGCTCCTGGTTGTTGACTAAAAGGATCGGGAATAAATCTTTGTGCTGTTAAAGAAGCACGATTCAAATATCCTCTAGATACCCCCATTCCTCCTACATAAATTTCTCCTGCAACTCCATAAGGTGCAGGTTCAAAAGCACTATCTAATATATATAAAGATAAATCAGAAATAGGTACACCAATCACACTACCGCGATTTTCTAAAATGTCCTCTGCTAATATCTGACGATAAGTAACGTGAACGGTAGTTTCTGTAATTCCATACATATTGATCAAACGTGGATGACTCTCACCATAACGTTTAATCCAAGGTTTAAGACTTTGTAATTCTAATGCTTCTCCACCAAAAATAACTGCTCTTAAACTATTTAATCGTTCAGAATATTCTCCGTCAGCACGGATTAATTGCCGAAAAGCTGAAGGGGTTTGATTGAGAATTGTTACTCCTTCTCTTTGTAAAAGTTCTCTAAAAGCAGAGGGAGAACGACTTTCTAAATAAGGAACTATTACTAATTTACCACCATATAATAATGCTCCCCACATTTCCCACACTGAAAAATCAAATGCGAAGGAGTGAAACATTGTCCAAACATCTTGATCATTAAACTCAAACCATTTTTGAGTATTTTTCATCAGTCGAATAACATTTTTATGACTGACCAAACAACCTTTTGGTTGTCCTGTAGAACCACTGGTGTAGATGATATAAGCTGTTTGTTCGGGTAGAATTTGAGAAGTAAGATTTACATTATTTATGTTTTCTGTAAGTTCTATTTTATCAAGTATGATAATTTCGGAAATTGCTGCTGGAATTTCTGATAATAATGATTCTTTTGTTAAAAGTAACTTAATGCCGCTATCTTCAGCAATAAAATTTAACCTTTCTGCTGGATATTGAGGGTCTAAGGGAACATAAGTTCCACCAGCTTTTAAAACTGCTAAAATAGAAATAATTAATTCTAAACTACGTTCTTGAAAAATCCCTACTTTTGTTTCTGTAGTTACTCCTTTTTGTTTTAATAGTGCAGCTAATTGATTTGTACGTTGATCTAATTCTTGATAAGTTAATTTTGTTTCTGAGTCAACTACAGCAATTATATCGCTATGATTTTTGACGGTTTTCGTGAAAATATTAATTAAATTTGTCTGTTCAACTTCTATATTTTGGGAAATAGAACCTAATGCTAAAAGTTCTTTTCTCTCTTCCCTATTTAACCAAGGTAAAACATCAATTTGAGTATCAGGATTATTGATAACTGCTGTTAAAAGTTGTTGATAATGTGTTAATATTTCTTGGGCTGTTTCTGCTGTAAATAAATCAGTATTATATTCTAGTGCTGTTATCCATCCTTCAGATCCAGGTTCTAGCATTAAACTGAGATCAAATTTAGCCCCACCATTATCCAAATAAATGGGTTTGACAGTTATTCCTGGTAATTTAATTTCGCCAATGGGTGCATTTTGGAGGGCAAAAAGGGTTTGAAAAATTGGTGGATGGACGGGATCACGCTTGATTTTTAGTTTGTCAATAATTAGTTCTAAAGGAACATCTTGATGTGCGAAAGCCTCTACACAAGTTGAGGAGATTTGCTGCAACAATTGTCTAAATGAAAGTTGACCCGTAAAATTACAACGCAGGGGTAAGGTGTTAACAAAAAAACCAATTAAGTGTTCTATTTCGTTTTTTCTACGATTAGCAAAAGGACTACCAACAATAATATCAGTTTGACCAGAATAACGAAATAGGAGAATTTGATAAACTGCTAATGTCACCATAAAAAATGTGACACTCTCTGCTGTGGCTAATGCTTCTAAAGAATGAATAACATCTATTGATAGAGGTTCGCGCAACACCGCACCTTGAAAAGTTTGTGATGTAGGACGATTTTTGTCTAAAGGTAAATCAAGAATTGGCAAAGGTGCAGCTAAAGCTTGTTCCCAATATGTTAATTGTTGTTGAATTGTCGGTGTTTGTAACCAGGTTTCTTGCCATTCTGCATAATCTCCATATTGAATTGGTAAGTCTGGTAAGGTAATTTGTGAACCTTGAATAGCCGCAGTATAAAGTTGCGTTAGTTCTTGAACAAATATCCCTAAAGACCAACCATCACTGATGATATGATGGAGATTTACTAACAGAATATGCTCCTGTGATGATATTTGATATAAAATCACTCTCATCAATGGACCTGTAACGAGGTTAAAGGGTTGACGAGATTCTATTTCTAAGATTTCCTGTATTTTTTGATCTAAAGATAATTCTATGATTTTTTCTTCTAGATCAAATTCCTGTTCTGCATGAATTAATTGTACAGGTTCGCCTTCTTCTAAGGCAAAGGTGGTTCTGAGAATTTCATGGCGGTTGATAATTTCCTGAAAACATTTTCCTAGAACGACCCGATCTAGATTACCTGATAAATGTAAAGCTATAGGAATATTATAAGCTATGTTGCCAGGCGATAATATTTCCTGATACCATAGTTGTCGTTGGGAAAGAGAGAGAGGTAAAACATAAACTTCCATACATCAAACACCAAGGTTAATTAATAGTTAATCAATATTAACTTTTGGTTAATAATCACTAAGTCACAATTTTGCTGTTCAAGTAGGATAATCTCATCATAAATTAACAGTTGATGGATTAATACTGACTGAATGATTAATTATTTTGATGTTTCAACCTCAGATAAGATATTTAACCAATACTCTTCGTCAATTGCTTGATTGTTTGTCATTGGTTCGGTTAAAGTGGAATCTGGTCTTTTGAAGTCGATTAGTAAGACGATTCTCGTTTGCTCAGATTTATTCCAGGCTTCATGTTCATAAGTATCATCGAAGATTAGACATTTTCCTTCTTGCCAACTTCTGGTTTCTTGGTCTACCCGAATCGCACAATCATCAGGTACAAATATACCCAAGTGACAACGGAGAACGGCTTTAGTTGCACCAAAATGAGGTCCAATATAGGTTCCTGGCGCTAAAGAAGAAAATCCGGCTGACATCATCCCCGGTATGCTCTCAATTAGTTTAGTTGTTTGGGGACACAATTGGCAGTTTTCCTCTAATCTCCGTCCAAAAGCATATAATCCAAAAACTTCCCACCCTTGGTTATAAATATTTTTTTCTGGCCAATCAATAAAGTTTTGGGGCTGAAGTTGTTCTAATTCTTTGCGGATTAGTAGCCAGTTGGCTTCTAAAGGCGCAATAAAGTCAAAATCTCTAGATTCAAAGAACATTGGCTCAGTATGTGGTTAGTTTTTAAAGTTACTATTGCACCTTCCACAGAATACAATATCATAGTTCTGACTTCACGTATAAAAAAAATAAATTTTTATAATGCTACAAACTAAAATAATTTAGAAGTTTAGACATACAATAAGTTTGCTATGAGGCGATCGCCTTCTAAATTTAACACATTTTTATACATAACCCAGGTATTTCAACGAGGGGGAAAGTTATCATGATTAACAGGAAGGACGATGAAATTAGAAGATATTAAAGCTATAGTAACCGGTGCGGCCAGTGGTATTGGACGTTGCATGGCGCTGGAATTGGCTCGTAACGGGGCTAAAGTTGTTGGTGGTGATTTAGATGTAGACGGTTTGAAGAGTTTGACAGCGGAGGCTGTGGAACTACCAGGAGAAATCGAGGGTTTGCAACTTGATGTGGCAAATGAATCGAGTGTTAAAGAATTTATATCCTTGGCTTGTGAAAAGATTGGTTATCCTAATACCCTAGTTAATAATGCGGGTATTCTGAGAGATGGGTTATTAGTTACACGAGAAGAAGATGGTTGGTTACGGAAACTGCCCACGGCACAATGGAAGCGGGTAATTGATGTAAATTTAACCGGTGCTTTTTTTATGGCGCGAGAATTTGCAGCTTTAGCGATCGAGCAAAATATCTCTCCGGCATTAATTATCAATATCTCTTCTGTTACTAGATCAGGTAATCCTGGTCAGTCTAACTATAGTGCATCTAAAGCCGGATTAGATGCAGATACGCGCACATGGGCTTTAGAATTGGCTCCCTTTGGTTTTCGGGTAGCAGGTATAGCGCCAGGATTAACGAATACCCCTATTCTCAGTCGGGTATCACCAGAGGCTTTAGCGGAAATGACTGCAAATATACCCCTTGGACGCATCGCTGAACCCTATGAAATCTGGCAAGCAGCGCGTTTTATTATTGAATGCGACTACTTCACTGGTGGTGTGATAGATGTAGATGGAGGGGCGCGATTTTGATATTGTTGGCGAAATATTAACGTAAGTTGCTAGAAACAAGGTGCGTCAGAAACTTAAAATTAGTCATTTCAGCCTCAATTATTCCGTCTGACGCACCCTACAGACTACAAAATATCCGAAAAATTAATAACTAGCAACTTGAGTTATTACTAGGAGTTACCCATAAGGATGATGGATTTTATCTCTTGTAGGGTGCGTCAGACCCGATAATTTAGCAAACAATAGATTTTTTCTATCTGACGCACCGCACTAATTTAGATGAAACAAGGTGCGTCAGAAACTTAAAATTAGTGATTTTAGCCTAAATTATTCTGTCTGACGCACCCTACAGACTACTAGGAGTCAAGGGGTAGGGCGTATTGCATTTCACTCACCTTGGCAGTTGACAACTCATTAATTGGGCAAAAAGCCCTGGGATGGATACAAGTTGATCAAAAGTTCCTTGTTGGATAACTTGACCTTGATCTAAAACATAGATGCGATCAGCTTTGCGGATAGTGCTAAGACGGTGGGCAATAACGATGCGGGTGACACACAGTTGGTCTAGACTGGCAGTGACGATCGCTTGCGTGTGATTATCTAACGCACTGGTCGCTTCGTCAAGAATCAGAATCTTGGGTTTGAGAACGAGCGATCGCGCTATTAGTAACCGTTGTCTTTGACCACCAGAAAGATTAGAACCAGCTTCAGAAATAATAGTGTGCATTTGCATCGGCATAGCTTGAATATCATCTGCTAAACCCGCCATTCTTGCCGCTTCCCAGGCTTCATCTATTGTAATTAAACCACCAGCAGCGATATTTTCAAACAAAGAAGCACTATGAATCCGTCCATTTTGTAACACTACACCTAACTGTCGCCGTACTGTCCCAATATCTAATTCTGATAGATCTTGCCCATCATAATAAATTTTCCCAGATTCAGGAGTTTCAAAACCTAAAAGCAGTCTTACTAAGGTAGATTTTCCACTACCAGAAGCACCAACTAGAGCAATAAATTCACCAGCTTGGGCTGTTAAACTAATATTATTAATGGCTGGTCGTTTATCGGGTCGATAACGAAATACAATTTCTTCTAGGGTAACGTTACCTAACAAGACACCAGGATCTATTTTATTTGTACTTATTTCTGGTTCTGCTTGCAGAATTGGTAAGACTCTTTCCCAGAGAATGCCAATTTCTAAAATATCAATCAGGGTATTACTGAGATTAGTTACACCTTGAATAAATATGGCGAAAGCCACATTAAAAGCTAAAAAAGTTCCTATAGATAGGGCTGGTTGAATCATAGTAACAACTATCGCAAACAT
Organism: Cronbergia sp. UHCC 0137; assembly: GCF_034932285.1. Taxonomy (NCBI): domain Bacteria; kingdom Bacillati; phylum Cyanobacteriota; class Cyanophyceae; order Nostocales; family Nostocaceae; genus Cronbergia; species Cronbergia sp. UHCC 0137. The sequence goes on along the minus strand of NZ_JAYGHC010000001.1, from coordinate 32,686 downwards.
CAATAATGGACTAATTCCAGTTAATAAGCGATTGCTAACTAAAACCATATCTTCTATCCACTGGATATGCAAAGTTAACTGTAATTTTTGACGATAATGGTTTGTCCAATAGGCAAAAGCTCGATTTTCAGCACCGGCAACCCGTAGTTTAGAAACTGCTCCAATCATTTCTACTAATATTCCTGATAACTGACCTTGATTTTCTTCTAAAAGACGTAATTTTTTGCGAGTTTGATGGGCGGCTGTGATCATAATTAGGATAGTAATACTGGCTAAACCTATAGCAACTAAAGCCAGAGCGAAGTTGTAGATAAATAATAATCCCAGGTTTAATAACGAAAAAATACTGTTAAATAAAGTTTTGACAATAGCAGTACCGAGAATTTGGCGAATTTGATTAATAGCGGCTACTCTGGAGAGTAATTGTCCAGTGGAATATTGACGGAAAAAGCGAATTTTTAACTTGAGTAACCGATCCCAAAGTGCTGCTTGGATTGTGGAATTGGTCAAAGTTTGCAATCTCAATGTTCTTATTCTCTGGGTGAATTGAAAAATGGCTATACCAAAGCTGGCCGCAATTAAGCCGATGGCAATTTGCAGCAATAAACCCCTGTTACTATTAGGGATAGCTTGATCGATGATTATCCCTGTGGCTTGAGGAGTAAGCATTCCCAGCAAGGTGGCAATGATACCACTGAGAATTAGTGCGATCGCATCTCGTTTGCGTCCATAAACGGCAAAATTAAACACTTCCCAAGCAGACTTAATTTTTTCTGGAAACGGACGGTAAAAAATGTACGCTGTGGAAGATAGTTGATTGGCTAGTGAAGCATTGAGAGGATAATCTGTGCCTGTTTGAGGATCAAAAAGTTTGTAGCGATTGGGACTTTTGGGCAGTATGGCCACGGGACGATGATCTGCTTCTAGGTAGGCTAACATGGGTCCACAGTCTTGTTTCCACCAGTGTTTGGTCAAAAATATCCGACGGGTGCGAATTTGGGAAGCATGGGCGATCGCCTCCAGGGGATCACGGCGACACTGTGATTTTTCGGACTGTACAGGTAAGCGAATTTCTATACCTAAAGCCCGTCCTACGGCTTCTGCTGCTATCAGTAAATCATGATCACCGATGAATGGTTTAGACTTAATTGGTTGGAGAACTGAGGAAAAAACATTTACAGCACAGTTTAATGCACTTTGATTGAGTCGCTGTCTTTGCTCAAATTGGGCAAGTTTGATAGCATATTCCTGTTGTTCTAATTCTGCAAGTTGTTGAAGAAATTGTTGATGGATTTGTAGTAAAAAAATTTCCGCTTCAGATGTGTAGTCTTGCAATAACCAAGAACTATTTTGCTGGGGAAAGACTGTTGTTAGGTGATTAAGCCATGTTTGAATTAAGGCATTTAATTCCCTTGATTGTACTGTTTGCCATTGAGTTAAGGTAAGTTCTCTTAATTGACTAGGTTCAATGGCTACAGCTAGGATTTGATATTCAAATGTAGGATCTTCAATACCTAAAAGTAACTCTCCAGCGATCGCACTAAATAGATATCGGCGTTCTCCTGTTGATTTTACCGCAAAGATAGCGATCGTACCCGATTCAATCCACCGTGTTGTCTGCAAATCAGTTAGTAAAAAAGAGCTATTACCAGCAATTTCTTCAGATGGTAAGTTAAATGAATCAAAAAAAGACACCCCAATCATTGCGGATTGATTGTTTAATTTTTCCATAAGTCCCTATCAATACCCAACTATAGGACTCCTATTTGAGTGTTGAACATACACGTAGGGTGGCAATACTTGTCGGTTAAGCTAAAAACATTCAATCAGGTAGGTTGGGTTGACGCTAGGAAACCCAACATTTGCTGGCTTTTGTCCGGTTTTGTTTTTTAAGCTAACCTGTACATACTTGTTATTTATTATAACTTTTATCAAATTTTCAGGATAAAGCGACCTTTCGGCGTTGCCTACTAAGCCACTTTATCTGGTTTTATTTTTGGATGTTGCCATCACTGGAATAAGTCTGGACTCCTCTTTATACGCCTAATGAAATCCCTTTCATCAGTTCTGATCTTTAAGGAGTGCTGCTACTACAAACATACTACACGAAAACCGTTGTTGTTGTTGTCGTTGCCCGCGTTATTGTTGTTGCGATAACCAGAACCACAATTATTACTATTGTTGTACCAGCTACCCCCACGCAGTTTTTTTTGCTTATCCCATAGTAATATTACCATATTATGCAGGAATTTAACTATTTTTCTTCTGGTGACTGATTAGATGTACTAAAAACCCAATAATCAAAAATATCTTGTCTTAATTTATAAGTATTTCCATGCTTTAAATGTGCTTCCCAACTTTGTAGTCTTTGAATCAATTTTTCAAGAGAAACTAGCCTTTGATTATAATCTCTTTGCATCCTTTTCAATCTTTTCCTAGAGCGTCTTAAATTATCATTTCTAACTCTAATTCGCTCATTGAAAATTCTAAAGCCTAAAAAATTTGCTCCTTGCTCAGTAGTAAATAATTGACTTTTAATAGGATGTATTTTTAATCTCAAATTAATCAGATATGCTTCTATTTTACCTTTAGCATCTTTAAGAAAATCTATGTCATCTCCAAAAAGAGCAAAATCATCTACATATCTTAAATATTTTGGACATCTAATATCTTCCTTTATATAATGATCTAATCCATTCAGGTAAATATTAGCAAAAAATTGACTGCTTAAATTACCAATTGGTAATCCCTTTTTCCTCTGTATAGGAGTTAATAAATCATCTCCAGGAAAATAATCTAATACTGGTTCTTGTGCATTACTATAATCAATAATAGAATCAATTAACCACAGAGTTTGAGGACATTTAATTTTTCTCCTAATTAAAGATTTTAAAATCTGATGATCGATACTAGGAAAATATCTTTTAATGTCACATTGCAGAATATAATTACTAGAACGATAAAAATTTGTAAACCGTTTTATAGCTTTATGACTTCCAAATCCCTCCCTATTAGCATAAGAATCATAAATAAATGTTGGTTCAAATAAGGGAATAATGATATTACATAAGGCATGATGCACTACTCTATCTCGGTATGGTGCGGCCGAAATTAAACGCGGCTTGGGTTCAAAAATTTTGAAAGTTCTATAATTTCCAGGTTGATAGGTTTGATTAATTAATTCTTCTTGGAGAGTTAATAATTCTGTTTCTAAATTATAGTTGAATTTTAAAACGTTTGGATAAAATTGTTTGCCTTTTTGAGCTTTTTTTGCAGCTTTTAATAAATTTTTAAATGTAGTAATTTCTGAAAAAAGATTACCATGACGTTTCATAATTTTACCTTGATTTTTTGTTCTTTAATCCATCCTCCTAAGTCATTACCAATTTCCTTGAGTAATTCACTAACATAATTATAGCGTTCAATTTTTATTAATTCAAAGTCATACAGCAATCTAGTTTGATAGCGAATTATATCTAATTTAAGATTAATTTCTTTAAGAATTGCTACTTTTTCAGATGCAAAACGGGCAGCTATTAGATCCTCCAAAATATCATATAGTTTATTAACCATTCTATCGCCTAAAGTAAATTTATGATTTCTAGGTAATCTATTCAGAATGGGTACATACCATTTAATTAGATTATAGGTTTTTTGAATAATTGGTGGTTCTTGCATTTTCCTTTAGGGTACACAAATAATACCATTACCTGCCATTTGACGAATATGTTCATCAAAAGCAAAAACTTCTAAGACATTTAAGCGATTCTAATCCAAGTAACTGTTTCATCAAATACTGTTTCTAAGATAATCCAACGATGATTGAAATGATCCGATACATATTGTTTAGCTATTTGATGATTAGTTTCAGATTTAACAAAAAAAGCAATTAAAGCTGAAGTGTCAACAATTATTTCTTGATTCATAGTTTGATTTTTTTAATATAAAACCTCATCAATATGTTCTGCATAGTTGGTAGATAATTTTGAATCTTGAAGTTTGGTAGTAAATTCAGGTTCGGGGTTAGGAATTTCTAAACTTCCACACAGTTCCCATGTTTTAGTTTTGAGAAAACCTAATTGCTCTTTTGCTAAATATTCTTCTAATGCTTTAAGCAAAATATTTTGCACAGAGTCAGTTTGATTTTGCAGTTGATTCATTAGTTGATCAGATATCTCTAAAGTAATTTTATTCATAAATAAAAAACTATAACTCCTTGTCTAAAAATTATAACTGACTTAGCTCCATTTTCAAAAAAAATCGATCCGCCTTACGGCGGATAAAAAACAAAGAGCAAGAGGGCAAAAGAGCAAAGGGTAAGGAGTCCTGCTACTACAAACATACTACACGAAAACCGTAGTTGCTGCTGTCGAGGCCCGCGATATAGTGGTAGCGATAACCAGAACCACAATTAAGACTATCGTTGAACCAGCTACCCCCACGCAGTAATTTTTTGCTTTGAGACGCACTAACATACGCTTTATCGTTTGTAGGGAAGAAAGCAACATTACTTGTCCAGGAATCAGCGCACCATTCCCATACATTACCGTGCATATCCACTAAATTCCAAGGATTAGTATGGGTATCCTCTTTTTCCTTTACAGAATGGGTTTGACTACCTGAATTATCCTTATACCAAGCATGGTTTTTTAACTGACTATCACTATCTCCAAACCAGTATTTTGTCCTTGTACCAGCACGACAAGCATATTCCCATTGGGTTTCACTAGGGAGGGCAATTTTGACATTAATTCCTTGTTTGTTAAGATATTCAGTCAGCTTTTGACAAAATTCCGTTGCCTTATGCCAATTAACGCTATCAACAGGGTGATTTTCCTTGCCACTACCTGAAAAATGGGAGGGGTTTGTACCCATAACAGCTTGATATTGGGCTTGGGTAACAGGATATTTGCCCATGCGAAACTCAGAAAGATTAATAGTGAGTCCTAATACCATTTTGAGTGTGCCACTAGAAATCTGAACCAGTTCTAGAGTTAAATTATTGCGTAAAGGCAAAATCAAGGCACGACGACGTTCTTCTTCCTCAGCGCGTTGACGAGTAGTGTAAAACAGCATAGAGTTAGGCAAAAAACGAGTAGGTTCAGCTTCCCGACGTTTACGTTCTTCCTCCTCAGCGCGTTTACGAGCAGCTTCCGCTTCACGGCGTTTACGCGCTTCTTCTTCCTCGGCACGTTTACGAGCAGCTTCCGCTTCACGGCGTTTACGCGCTTCCTCCTCCTGACGACGGGTATCATTCCATTCCTTTTGCAAAGCATCCCGTTTATCGCTGGAATATCCTAAAGTTACCGCTTGGTTATAGTTATCTAGAGCAATTTCATAGTTATTTAATTTTAGGTAATTATCACCTCGTAAATCATAAAATTCAGCCCTTTGAGGTTGGAGAGAAATAGCCTTATCTAAATCAAAAATAGCATTGTTATAGTCTTTTAATCCATAACAAGCTATAGCTCTTTGATAATACACATCTACTTGGGGATTTAAAGAAACAGTCCGATCAAAATCAATTTTTGCTAAATCATAACGTTGCTTAGTTAAATGTTCCATACCACGCTGAAAACATGATGTCGCAATATTAAGATAATTGGTTTCTCCTAAAACTCTTAAAAAATTATTGAGAGATTCCACAAAAGCTGCATCTTCAGGTACAAGCATTTTACCAATGTCAATAATTGGCTCAATACTGTTAGTAATACCTCGTTGTTTTAACCAAGTTTGCATCACAGTTTGTACTTGTTCAGCAAAACCATAACGTGAGGGAACAGACTGTAAAATTTTTGTCCAACCCAGACGCAATTCCACCATAACAGCAGGTTCAGTTTGCTCTAAACCATCAAATAGAGCATTACAGTAGTTAATTACAGCTTGAGTTAAAGAGATACGTTCATCATCATTAAGATTGGCTTCATCAAATAAATCTGGTAACAATGTGGGCAAAAGAGGTAATTGTCGTTGGGGTGCATAAATCAAAAAATATTCATCTGTCACCATGCCTACATGAATGCAGTGCAATACTTCCATATAGTGTGTAAAAGCTTCTCGACTACGACGACTAAATTCGGCTCTATCAAAGTCTGTTTGTATTTGTCGTCCTTGTTCTTGCCATTGTTTAATTAATGTTTGAGAAATTTCACTTATAGCATCTTGCCAACGCAATTTACGCACAACAGTTTCAAACCGCGCATCATCAAAATCATTATTCCAAAAACCGATATTGATATTAAAAAAAGATTCTTCTACCTCAGTTTCTAAAACTAGCACAGGAATAGAGCCTAATTCACTAAATATCTGATTAATTGCTGCCTCTGCACGACGATTTTTTGTTACCCATTCTCCTGCCATAAATTTTACTGGCCGTTGATTGAGGGTATATTGTTTAAATAGTTCCCGTAAAGCGCCAGAAAGAGTAGATTCCATCATGGGGAATTGAGTCTGAGCGGTACTATTTGGTAAAGGGTCGTAACGCAATACTGGAGGTGAAAAGAAGACTGTTAGGGGCATTTCTGGGCGGTTCTGAATGGTTTGCAGAATATCATCAGCAACGGAAAAAACAGGACTATTGCGATCTCTTCTAGCATCATCACGATTTTGTTTATCTCGTTGTCGGTTAATTTGAGCATTAAGAAGAGTAATTTCAACGGAAAATTGACGATCTGTTTCAGTTTTCCAGCGTTGAAAGGCGATATTATCAGATTGGAGAGCAATTTGTACTTCTGCTTTAAATTTTTCGATAACCTGGGTAAATTCTCTTTGTTTTTCTGCTTCTAATGCTTGGAATGCTTGCCGCATTTTCTCTTGTCTGAGAAGTGTTTCTGCTTCTATGGCTTTAAGGGTGAGACTAAATTCTTTATCTTCTTGACGCTCTTTTGCTCTTACTGTTTGCCGCATCATTTCCATTTTGGCATCAAATTCCATGCGTTTCATTGCCAAATCTTTAGAATCGCTATCTCGTTTTTGCGCTAGTGCTAAAGATTGTGTTTGAGTGGTAATAGCTCGCCTTTGATTTATTGCCATTAATGTGGGAACGATAGTGCCAACTAATTTTGCAATACCGCCGACCATAGCACCAATAATACTCATAGATAAACTCCTTTTTTGTGGTTATTTATTGTGATGATTGAGATTCTTTTTCGAGTAAATTTTGTAATTGCTGTTTTAAGGTTGGCAAATCATTTTTTACCGTATCCCAAAGAATTTCTAAACTAACGCGAAAGTATTCATGAATTACTAGATTTCGCATACTTATAATATCTCGCCAAGGAATTTCAGGATATTTCTGACGAATTAGTTCATCAATATTTGCTGATGCTTCACCAATTACAAGTAAGTCAAACAGAATTGCTTTAGCCAGGGGTACATTATTTTGAACATCTTCAAAGGAAACTTTTATCACCAATTCAGAAATTGCATCAATGCGTTCCAGAATATCTTGCACTCTTAATTGCCAACTCCTAGAAGACATAAATCACCTCTGCTAAAATGCAATCTCTGATATTTTCTTTGAGCATATTTTTTGTCCCTAAATCAACAGAACAATCAAGAATTTCTTCTAAATATCTTTGTACCTTGGAAAACTGAATTAATCCAAAAGGACGTGAAAACTCAGCCAAACAATCTACATCACTATCAGGACGAGCTTCATTACGAGCAACAGAACCAAACAATTCAAGAGATTTTACTCCTAAGTCTTTTAATTCCTGTTGATGTGTTCTGAGAATTTGTAAAACTTCTTCACGGTTCATAGTTATTTTTCCTCATTTTTCTGTAAGTTTTGCATCAGGCGACTAGAAGTCGCAGCTACACAGGCAAAACCCACCTGCGTGGGTTTGAAACCCTTAATTTTTCAGTCGCCAAATACTTTTCTTTATTTTTCCCAAAAATCGCAATCTAACATAGAATCTATATCTTGAGAATATGGCCAGACATCAGGAAATATAACTTGTGGATAGTCTTTACGAACTCCTTTAAGGGCAATTCTCCAAGCAGCACTAAAAGATTCATTCCAGATGGTTTTGAGACTAGGAGAATCTTCAATTTCTAATTCTAATTGTCGTCTTTGTTCATTAATAGTAATTTCCCAGCCACGATGGTTATCTGGTGAATTAACGTACAATCTTTTTAGTAAATGTTCCAAGAGAACTAAAAGCCGTCTTTTCAGTTCTTTTTTTTGGTTTCTCCCCAAACTTTCAATTTCCTCAATCAAGTTTTGTAAGTCTAATTGCTCAAATCTTTTTGCTTTGAGTTTTGTAACTGTATCTGTTGTCCACAGTAAAAAGTCACGCTCATAAAGAGAATTTACCATAATCTTCCTTGGCTATTTTTTGGGTACAAGTTTACATCTTGGAGCATTTTGTTTATCCCTTTTATCCTAACAAATCTAACAAATAATAACCCACATTTGCTAACCCACTATGATTCTCACCTGAAAGAACTATTGTTCCATTATTTTTATGCACATTTCCACAACTATCTAAATAACCAACTTTTACATCATGGGAATCATAAATATTCATATCTGTGCCTAAACAACCTTTGTATGTGTTAGAACCAAAATAAAAATTGCCAGTATAAATTTTTCTCCCTTCAGCATGACCTCGAAGTTGTCCATTGACATAGAAGTTTTTACGATCTTCATCAAATCCATAACTATCACATCCTCTAAATGTCATTTCATGATCTTGATGTTGAGATGAATCATGAATTTCTGTAGTTGCAATATAACCATCACTTGCGTTCATTGCTGCTTCAAATTGTGCTACAGGAATCTCCATTGCTTTACCATCTGGTGATAAAGAATCGTTAACAATGACATAGGAATTATCAGGATTAAAGGGATCTATTTCTAAACCAATTACCTGCACAATATGATTAGCTTCTGCACCTTGATAATGACGAGGATCGAATAAATCAATTGCATTTTCTCCTAAAGAAGAATTACGATCTGGTAGCCATTCAATAGTAGAATTTACCCCAACAAAAACCTCTTCGTGATTATTTAATTTATCAGCAATTTCCCTCAGAGTCCCACCATAATGATGTTCCACGCCAATATGAGTTTGTTCTGTAATTAATTTCCCAAAATCTTCCGCAGATATCCCTTTGTTTGGACTATACCAATGATTTTCTTGGGCATGATGAAGTAATTGTTCTTGGGAAAAAGATTGATGGGTAAGATGTTCGATCGCATTCTGTTGAGCCGCCACACCACAAGCATCGGAGGATATTTGTTGATGCCAATGGTTCATTTCTTCTATGGGATTACCAATAACAATACCATGAGGATGAGTTGGATCAAATTGATGATGAGGAATTAAGGAATGTAAATCATTGTTGACAGTTTCTTGAGTCGAAGGATTGTGATTTTCGGAAGATGATCCAGAATGTTGATCTGTTGAAAAATCCATGTTCACAGCATTAGTAAGAGCATTTAACCAATCATCATTATTCATAAAATACATTTCCTTTAATGGTAGGGGAAACCCCCGTGTTTGTTTTGATTAGGTTTTAGGGTAGACAGGGAGGAACTACCACTAGGGTTAGAGATTACTAAGTGAGCGTTGCAATGATGAAAATACGTTAATCTTGCGTAAATCCTCAGATGTTCCAGAAAATCGCCGTGTTGTTGACTACAAAACCGTCGTTCTAGAAATCGGAATTTTAACTAATCTTTACAAAAATAGTAGTCTCTAGGCTATGATCATATTTTACATGAAGACAAATCTCTATGGACAATACTCTCACCATAACCGATACTAATACTCCTAACCCTATGCCAAAAACAGGGATTATTCGACTTGAGGACATTTTCAAAATATATGGTAGCGGTGAAACAGAAGTAAAAGCATTAAATGATATCAATTTAATTATAGAAGAAGGTGAATATTGCGCCATTATGGGTCCTTCTGGTTCGGGAAAATCTACAGCCATGAATATTATCGGTTGTTTAGATCGTCCCAGTTCTGGACATTACTATTTAGATAATATTGATGTCGCTCAAATGGATGATACAAAATTGGCACATATCCGCAATAAAAAACTAGGCTTTGTGTTTCAACAATTCCATTTATTAAATCAATTAACAGCCTTAGAAAATGTGATGTTGCCGATGGTGTATGCTGGTGTCAAGCCTAAAGAAAGGAGCGATCGCGCTAGGGAAGCATTAATTAAAGTCGGTTTAGAAAAACGCCTCAACAATAAACCCACCCAACTATCAGGGGGACAACAACAAAGAGTAGCGATCGCTCGCGCTATAGTCAACCGTCCCGTTGTTCTTTTAGCTGATGAACCCACCGGCGCTTTAGATTCTCACACAACTCAAGAGGTCTTAGATATTTTTACTGAACTTAACGCCACTGGAATCACCGTTGTCATAGTTACCCATGAATCAGAAGTTGCCCGTCAAACCAAGCGTGTAGTCTGGTTCCGTGATGGTGAAATCGTGCATTCTCACCTCACTCCGGTCGAACTAAATCAACTGGTACTTTCATGAACTATTCACCACTTTTTGATTTTTTTGTCGCCAAAAATATTCTTGAAAATCTCACGTCAAGGCGCAAAGAAAAAATTTTATTCTGCCCGCTTACTTATGGGATTAATCAAACTCTTTGACCACATCTATTAATTCCCTTGGTTGGTGAATTAAGAAATCTGGATGTTTCTTAGCTAGTGCTTCATGGGAATTAAAACCCCAAGTGACCGCAATTACTTTGATATTGGCTTTTTTAGAGGCTTCGATATCTCTGGTTTCATCTCCAACATACATCACAGTTTGAAGTTTCAGATTCTTTTGCCTGAGAACATTATTAATAATTGTGGTTTTACCAAAAATAGTTACCCCTGATTCGATAAAATCAAACAGGTAATCTAAATTGTTAACCTTGAGAAATTCAGTTACATTCTCTTGAGAGTTGGAAGTAATAATTCCCAGCCTGTACCCTTGATTATTTAATTCAATCAAAGCTTCTCTAATTCCAGTTATGGGTTTTAAACAGGGAATTTTATCTTTTAGCTCTGCTTTAACCTTCTTAACTAAAAAAGGAATTTTAAATATAGAAATACCTGAATAACTAATAATTTCTCTGGCAGTTAAATTCCTTAAAAGCGCAAGTTCATTGGCAGTAATTGGTATATAACCAAACTGTACAGCTAAATTATTAGCAATACAAACAAGAGCATCTACGGTGTCTGCAATTGTACCATCAAAATCAAAGATTATTACTTTTTGGGTCATTCTTTAGCCTAGATGCTTCAAGATTAGCACGAGCATTTCGTCTTAACATTTCTGGTTTAATCCGCCTTAAAGCAGATGCGGTGAATTGTTTATCCCACTCCTCATTTGAAATATGGGCTAATTCTACCAGCTTGGGCGCTAAATTCCTAGAGTATGGCTGAAAGTCTGTGATATCAGTTGGATGAGCAAACCGCTGATTCCAAGGACACACATCTTGGCAAATATCACAACCAGCCACCCAACCTTCTAAATTAGAGGCGATCGCTTGTGGTAATTTATCTGCCCTATTTTCAATTGTATGATAAGCAATACATTTATTAGCATCCACTACAAACGGTTCAGTAATTGCACCTGTAGGACAAGCCTGTATACAACGGGTGCAAGTCCCGCAATGTTCTGTAGAAGCGCGATCGCTCTCTAATTCTAAATTAGTTAACACTTCCCCCAAAAAAACCCAGGATCCATGCTCCCTTGTGATCACATTACCATTCTTGGCAATCCAACCTATACCTGCTTTCTGCGCCCACACCTTATCCTGCACTGGACCGGTATCAGCATAATATTTGGCTTTTACACCTGTTTCAACTGACTCTAGCCAACTAGCCAATTGTTTCAACTTTTTGTGCATCACCTTATGATAATCCCTCCCCCAGGCATAACGGGATATCTTCCCATATTCTTCACCTTGGGGACGCTGATCTGCTGTGTAATAATTTAACGCTACACACACAAGCGATCGCACTTCTGGCATCACTAATCGAATATCCCCCCGCTTGGGATTATTCATCCACTCCATATCAGCATGATAACCCAATTTTATCCACGCTTCCAGTCTTTGGGTATCTACCCCATCTACTGCCGCAATCCCAACTTGATGAAATCCCAACTCTTTAGCTTTCGCCTTTACCACATTACTGCTCGTTACGCCATAGTTATTCATTTTTCTTATCTAAAATTAGCTAATAACCAGCACTTAGATTATAGATTATGTCTGGGATTCCGCTGTTTAGGATTTATTACCACTTGTATATATAAATTTTATTTGCACTTTATTAAGAAATAATGCAGAATAGGAGTCAAGGGGTTAGGGAATCTAACAGTGATGCCAACCTCCCAGATATTAACAGCCTATTTACTTTATCGAGCGTAGTGACATTATGACATTCACTTCTGACTCAGTTTCAAATCCTTTTTCTGGCACATTCAATTACAGCGCCCAGCTTATTGATGCTATCGCTTCAACCACGGCTGTATTTAAAGCCCTAACTGTAGATGACCAGTTAGCAGTTCTGTGGTATGCTTATACCGAAATGGGGCGTTCCATTACACCTGCCGCTACAGGTGCTGCTCGTTTGCAATTAGCCCAAGGTCTGTTAAATGAAATTAAATTTCTGTCTTATCTAGATCAACTAGAGTTCATGCGTGACTTAGTTGCTCAAAAAGATACGAAATTGACACGTTCCTATGGTGTTTTGACCGCTAATACCAAGTTAGCTTTCTGGTATGAGTTATCAGAATTAATGGTCAAAGGTTTTGTTGCTCCCATGCCAGCAGATTACAAACTTTCTCGTGATGGCGCACAAGTTTTAGAAACACTCAAACAATTAGATTTTGGTCAACAAATTACAGTTTTTCGGAAAATAGTTTCAGATATGGGTGTTGATCCTCTCGCTGACTAGAATCTCAATGTTTTGTCCACCAATAGTTCTCAGGTAACAACTTGGGAACTATTTGTATTACCAGTTTATTCCCATGATCATATCTAGCGAAATTTTTCCAACCACAGAAGATAAAATTGCTGGAATTACACAACCCAAAATCCTACAATATTTTAAAACTTTAAACGCGGGTGAATTTACAGAAACGGCGGCTTTATTTGCCCAAGATGGGGTGATGTATCCACCATTTGAATCTGGTATAGTGGGACGTAGTGCGATCGCTCTCTACCTACAACAAGAAGCTCAAGACACCAAAGCCGAACCCCATCAAGGAATAACAACAGAGTTAGAAAATAACCACATCCAAATTCAAGTCATAGGTAAAGCAAAAACTTCCTGGTTTAGCGTAAATGTTATGTGGTGGTTTATTCTCAACCCACAACGACAAATTTTAGAAGCCAAAATCGAACTTCTAGCTTCACCCCAAGAATTACTCACTTTACAACCATCCCAAGTCTGTAGTCTGTAGGGTGCGTCAGACCCGATAATTTGGCACAAAACAGATTTTTTCTATCTGACGCACCGCATACCTAAAATTAATTGTCACACACCTGAATACACAACAAATTTAGCTAGGAGTCAGGAGTCAGGAGTCAGGAGTCAGGAGGAAGAATTAGAAGAAGAGAAGAATAGTCTTGAATCTGGTAAAGTGATAGGTTTTTAGTAGTTTCAACGCTTATTTCTTGCACCTGATTCACCTCTTTAACGTTCAAACTCTTGATATATCTAAGTTTTAGCAACCTAAATCAACTTTTGGAATTTTAAATCTTGGATTTAGAATTATGGGGTACAGTAGTTTCCTGTAAAGATCGCAGTAGAAATTTACGCCCTAACTCAACATCAGAAGGCGCACATTGCCAATCTGGGTGGGCTGTCATTAACAAACTTTCCAACGTCTCTCGATCAAATAAATGCAAAACAGGAGCGTGATTCACTTGAGCTTCAATAGCATAACAGTTAGGTGATACACAGCGAATTAAACAACGGCTGGCAATTCTCGCCAAAGTCATCGTTTCACCAGGCTGAAGAGAGCGAAATTTACGGATTACTTGTTTAAACTCATCCAAAGATGAAACTATTAAACCAGGGAGAGCTAAAGTCATCTTTTTATCACCATTTACACATAGCCAGTAATGACGACTGGGGTCAATTCCCTCCAACCAAGGTGATTGATCATCAAGACGGTAGCGGGGTGACAAGCAAAATAAAGCTTCCATAGTAGGTGAAGTCATGGCTATAGTGTTTTTTATGTGTTTTTTGTTGCCCGTAATTGTTTATGATGCTACAAAATTGCGGGCTTTATTAAATTATTTAATGATTAACACTAATAAATCAAACAAATTTAGCAAAAGTTTTTATTTAAGTTCACATTTCTTAATCAGGAGGCAGACAGCAGGAGGCATAAGACAGCAGGGAAGGAGGTTTTAGCCTCGTTAATTTTTCTTCACATAGTTATGTTTATTTGCACCCACCTACTTAATTGTAGTTTAGAAAATTCAGTAAGCTAACGCGATCGCCCTCCCACATCCCTCATTATCAAAGCGAACTGACAAAAGCCTTCCGGGCATCCAAGATCATTAGCAGCTAGATTAAACGAATTTTTTTGGCTATTAAGTGCATCTTGAGCAAAACTTGATATTCTCTAGTCTCGTTCATAGTTTAATTCATAAAAAAAGGTTTAGCACTTCGCTAAACCTTCATAGAAAGCAGTTATTCGACACACCAAAATAAATTTAAATCTACTCTCTTTTCTAGTCATCTTTCCATGGGATGTATTCAAGATTCAGCTAATGTGATAGCTACTTATCTGGTGTAAGATTTAGATAAATCTACTATCAAAAGAAAGATTAAAAATTAAAATTATTACAAAATAAAAAAATACTTTTTGTTTAGGTCAGGACTTACGCACGGGATAGGAAAAATCAGGGTTTGAGATTGCTAGATTAGCCTCGCAATGACGAAAATATGTTAATCTTGCGTAAGTCCTAGTAACTTATGCCGCAACCAAAGAAAATTGACGACAAGATTCTGCACAGCGATGACAGATATCAGCGCAAACTCTCATTTGATGATCATCACTAAAGCGATCGCAATTTTGAGCGCAGCGATCGCACACTTCCGCACACATAGCACAGCTACGCAGATGAAGTTCAGAACCCCTAAGCATAAAATTGGCGCTAGTTTGACAAATTTCTGCACAATCTAGCATTAAGCGAATATGAGCGGGTTCTATGTGCATACCACCTTGATGAATACAGTATGTGGTTACTGTGTTCAAACAAATGCTGTGACAATCTAAACAATTTTCAATGCACTGCTGTATTTGTTGGTTAACTTGCTGTAAATTGATTTGTTGGATAGCCATATTCACACCTCTTGAGGTTTTTGGGTATATCTTTACCCTAGAAAAGAAAAAGAGGATGAGCGTCTAGCTAATGGTGTAATAATTATGTATTGCTATTGAGACAAAAGGAATAATATCAACATGAAGCGTTTTTTTACCGGAATTTTTGTAATCACAACTTTATTATTATCTTCTAGTTGTTCATCAGATATCAAATCTGGTGATCAAATCAACCACAATTCCATGAATCATGATGAACATACACAGATGGAAACTAGCCAGGCTGAATTAATTCTCCCTCAAAATATAGCAGCAAATCTCCCCTTGAATTTACTTATTGATATTCAAACCTCTGCTGGTAAACCTATTAATAAATTTGATATTTTTCAAGAAAAATTAATGCACTTAATCATTGTTAGTAATGATCTAAAACTTTTTGATCACATTCACCCAGCATATAAAAACAATGGTCGATTCACAGTCGATAAAACTTTTACTGAACCTGGAGAATATACACTTTTCAGCGATTACAAACCTGCTGGACAAAAAGAAACTGTATCATTAATGAAAATCACAATTCCTGGTTCAGTTCCTCTCCCTAAAAGTTTGGAGAAATTCACAAAAACTAAAACTATCTCAGATGTCAAAGTCAATTTGAATATATCTCCACAAAAAATCAAATCTGGTCAAGAAATTAGCTTGAAGTTTGATTTACAAGATACTATTAAAAACCAACCGATTAAAAACTTAAAGCCCTATTTAGGTGAAAAAGCCCATTTAGTAATTATCAAAAGTTCATACCCACTCACCAAATCTGATTATATTCATGCTCATGCTCTTAAAAATAATTCTGATCACCAAATAGAGTTTATGACTAAATTTCCTCTGTCAGGAACTTATAAAATGTGGATTCAATTTAATCACAATAATAAAATTAAAACTGCTGACTTTTGGGTTAATGTAGAATAACTTAGGAATCTCCCACTCCAACATAAGTATCTAATAAATATTTTATAATGTAAATAGGTGGGCAGAATAGAACATATAATTCGATTTTTAAAACTGTGATGAAAAACGTGGATATCCTAATTCTCTCCAATGGACCTGGTGAAGTGACAACTTGGGTGCGTCCTGTAGTCAAAGCATTGAGACAGCAACTAGGTGAGGATCGTTCACAGGTGAGGATTTCGGTAATTTTATCACCTTGTCCCCATGCTAGTGGCAAAGAAAGAGCGATCGCCCTATCCTATCCAGAAGTTGATAGAGTACAATCAGCAGAGCATTTTTGGCAATTTTTACTCTGGGGTAAAACAGCAGAACATTGGGACTGGAGAAGTCGCGGTGTAGTGGTCTTCCTGGGTGGAGATCAAGTTTTCCCCATCATCATTGGTAAAAGACTAGGTTATAAAACTGTAGTTTACGCGGAATGGGAAGCCCGGTGGCATAATTTAATAGACCGCTTTGGGGTCATGAAAGCGAAAGTTATGGAAAAGGTATCACCCAAATATGCTGATAAATTTACAGTTGTGGGTGATTTGATGTTAGATGTAGGGACGAATGGTAGAAAAGGACAGTGTTCGGATTCTACAGAAATTATCGGAATTTTACCAGGTTCTAAAGCAGCAAAATTAACCCAAGGAGTACCATTAACTTTAGCGATCGCTGAATATATTCATACTAAACGACCTCAAACTAAATTTGTACTTCCCGTCGCCCCAACTTTAGATCTACAAACTTTAGCCAGTTTTGCCGATGCTCAAAAAAATCCTTTTATGCAAACTTTTAGCACTAATAATACTGATTTAATTATCTCAGAAACAGGTAAAGCAATACTAAAAACCGAAACAGGATTAACTGTAGAATTATCCCAAGAAAATCCAGCACATCAATTATTATCTCAATGCTGTATTTGTTTAACTACAGTGGGTGCCAATACTGCTGAATTGGGTGCTTTAGGCGTGCCGATGATTGTTTTATTACCAACCCAACAAATGGATTCTATGCGTTCTTGGGATGGTTTACCGGGGTTGTTAGCTAATTTACCAGGAGTAGGTACAAATTTTGCTAAGTTGATTAATTGGTTTTTTCTCAAACGTATAGGTTTATTAGCTTGGCCAAATATTTGGGCGCGAGAAGAAATAGTACCAGAACTGTTAGGAAAACTCCAACCAATAAAAGTTGCACAAATGGTTTTAGATTTTTTAGAAAATCCAGAAAAACTGGAGGCTATGCGGGAAAAACTTCGTAATGTTAGGGGTGAAAGTGGTGCAGCCGAAAAGTTAGCGAATTTAGTCAAGCAAGAGCTATTATAGGGTTTGTTGAAAGACTCTTTTGGTTAGGGCTAGGAGGCAGGGGAAGCAGGGGAAGCAGGGGAAGCAGGGGAGGCAGGGGAGGCAGGGGAAGCAGGGGAAGCAGGGGAGGCAGGGGAGGCAGGGGGAAGCAGGGGAAGCAGGGGAAGCAGGGGAAGCAGGGGAAGCAGAAATTATTATTCACCTCCACAAGAAAATCGTTCAGTTCCAATCACCCATTACCCATTACCCATTACCCATTTTTGTAAAATTGTAAACTTTTATCAACAAAATATTTCTAAGTTATTAATTTCTAGTTATATAAAGTAGTGATTATTTATGATCAGTGGAAAGGTGTCAGCAGAACAGTAGTATCCAATAACTTACCTTTGTAAAGTTTAATCGAAGTTGACGCCCCAGCATCCCCAGCCTCTTTCCTCCCTGGAACAAAGCAAGAGAAGGAGGTCGCCCACTGCGACACAAGGAAACTTACTCTATGCCATAGTGGGATCAGAATCTAATCCCCATTGATGCTTGAGAAGCTCTTTATAGGTCGCCTCCCTCACGACCATTTGCTCATAGAGTTTTACTAAAAAGTCTTTTGCTTGGTCATGGCTCATTTCCTGTACCTGAGTGGAAAATGAACGGATGCTGAACTGCTGTTCTAAGGAAAGGTTAATTGGTTGATTCATAAAATATCTCCGAAAAGACAACGTGTAAAAGCGACATTGTTCACAGAAAGCCCAAAAGGATCATAGTTGGGCTTTAGATTGTCCTGCGTTTGTTACCCTGTATTAAGAAAGATAACAATTGTTGGACAAAATTGCCCATATCCATAATGGCTATTTTTCAGTTCGGATATCTTACACCTAAGCCTACTGGTATACAACTCCAGTCCCTTTGTTGAATGAAAAGGGCTTTTTGCTGTTGTTTCTGTAGGTTAAATACTGAGTTGGGATAGGGATTGGGTAATGGATAAGAGATTTTTTTAATTACCAATCCAAAATCTAAAATCCCAATTTGGTATAAATTATCCCCTGACAATTGAGAGTTGCGGTGGGGTAAAGTCAAAGGTATTTACGAAGGAATTAACAAATTATAATCGCCATACCTTATTAGGTGCAAGATGTCAATCTATTTAATTATGGAAATGTATCCTCGTCGGGTTACTTTTTAAGCTTAAAAATATTTTTATCAATTTGTTGGCAGGAAAAATGCTCAAATTGAACAAAATGATGAGTATATTTACTTGATTTATTAGACCCAGTATTAAATTGTTAATTTTTGATAGTTTTAATACATTAAACCCAACAAGACTTACGTGCGAGATAGGAAATATAAGGGTTTGATATTGCGTAAGTCCTAATTGGGGCTTGCTTAATAAACCTAAAACTCAGATATATCAAGAGTTGGAAGGTGAATCAGGTGCAAGAAATAAGCATCGAAACTACCAAAAAATTATCACTTGACCAGATTCCAGACTATTCCTCTAATTCTTCCTCCTGACTCCTGACTCCTGACTCCTGACTCCTGTTAATTTACGAGTCTTGTTCTACAGCGATTAAGACCACAGTGATGTTATCGTGTCCCCCTTGATCTTTGGCGGCTGTAATTAAAGATGAGGCTACTTGATCTAGTTCTGGAGATGTTTGGAGACAGGCGGTTATTTGCTGCTCAATGAGTTCTTCTGTTAGTCCATCACTACATAACAATAAAAGATCGCTCTCTTGCAAATCTAAAGGTTGAACGTCAATATGATTTAGGTCTTCTCTTCCCAAACAGCGTGATAATACATGACGGAAGGGATGTACTCTAGCTTCATCTGGGGAAATATCGCCAATTTCAATAGCCCTGGCGATCCAGGTATGGTCTTGGGTGATTTGTTTTAAAATACCTTGCCGGAGACAATATAACCGGGAATCACCAACGTGAGCGCATACTGGTGTTTCTGGCGATCGCCAAAGGACGGCTACAACGGTAGTTCCCATATCAGACCGTTCTGCGTGATTTTGCTGGTCTAGCAAAATGGCGCTATTGGCTGCAAAAAAAGCTTGTTCTAATATTTCTTGGTTAGACTGAGGCTTTTCCCAATATTCCTCCAAGAAAGCTCGGATTTTTTGGGTAGCGATGCGACTGGCTTCTTCTCCACCGGCATGGCCACCCATCCCATCAGCAACTATAAAAAATCGACCTGTTGGGTCTATATAGTAAGCGTCTTGATTATTAGAACGAATAAGTCCCGGATCAGTGGAACCCGTGAAGTTAAGTTTCATAAATTTTGCGGACATATTTAGTACATACGATCATAACGCTCAAGGCGTAACAACAGACGAATCAGCATGAATGAAACTGCTACGGCAATTAAACCAGCTAATACTGCTAACCATAGGTAATGATTAACTAATAGAATAGTGGCGGACATGGTAAATCCACTAATAATCAGAGCGTAACTGATTCCTATTTGAATATTACTCTGTCGGCGAATCAAACGTTCGGTTTCTACAGAACGAACCCGCAGACGGATATCGCCACGTTCTAATTTATCTAGTGTATCTTCTAACCTGCGCGGTAAACCTAAAGCAGTGCTACTTACTTGTACTGCTTGACGACTTAATTCATTCAAGAAGCTATTCCCCTCTGAACCATTGGTATCGGTGATCAGTTGCATGGCGTAAGGCTTGGCAACTTCCATAAAGCTAAAATCTGGATCTAGTCCCTTGCCGACTCCTTCTAGGGTGGAAAAGGCACGCATGACGAAGGTGAAGGTGGCGGGGAATCTAAATGGTTGATTGTAGGCTATTTCATAAAGGTCTTCGCTGATGGCGGCTACTGATTGATTTTCAAAGGGTTTGTCCATGAAGTTGTCTAGCATGAACTGGACTGAACGCCGGACTGGCCCCATGTCTTCTGTGGGGGCGATCGCTCCTAAGTCGATGAGTGATTGTACTACTCTGTCGCCGTCTTTTTGAGCAATGCCAAACAGGGTTTCCATCAATCCTTCTCGGACATTGGCTTTAATGCGCCCCATCATCCCAAAATCATAGAATATCAAAGCCCCATCAGGGCTGACGGCTAAGTTGCCAGGGTGGGGATCGGCATGGAAGAAGCCATTATTGAGTAGTTGGTGTAGGTACGCTTGAGCGCCATAACGAGCGATCGCTTTGCGATCAATTCCTGCGGCTTCTAAAGCTTCATACTGACTAACTTTAATTCCTGGTACATATTCCAGGGTTAATACCCTAGACGAAGCATAACGCCAGTACACTCGCGGTACTTTCACCCAGTCGTAAGTGCGAAAATTCCGCCGAAAGGTGTCAGCATTTTTACCTTCATTGAGATAGTCGATTTCTTCCCACAGAATGCGACAACATTCTTCATAAATGCCCATCCAATCTCTTCCCCGTCCCCATTTGGGATGGTTTTGGAAATAACGGGCAATTCCCTTGAGAATGTTTAAATCTATCTCAAACAGCTTTTTGAGTCCAGGACGTTGTACCTTAACTACAACTGATTCTCCACTATGGAGAACAGCCTTGTGTACTTGCCCCAAACTAGCAGCGGCTAAGGGAATCGGCTCAAAATTTCCGAAAAGTTCAGGAATTTTTTTACCTAATTCTTGTTCAATAATTGTTTCTACTTGTTCGTAACTAAATGCTGGTACTCTATCTTGTAACTTGGATAGTTCCTCCACGTATTCACTAGGAAAAATATCCGCACGGGTGGAAAATAACTGCCCAACTTTAATAAAAGTCGGACCCAAGTCCAAAATAGTATTGCGAATCCAGACCGCTTGTGCCTTACGTCTAGCAGCTTGCTTGGTCTGAGTGATCCCACCAGAATAACTCCAGGCTTTGTTAAAACGCCAAAGCTTGAACATTAAGGTTAAGACAAACGACCAGATATCTACAAAGCGTCGTCTGCTAGAGTAGTTTTCACGATTCCAACGGTATGCCTGATCTGAATAACCTTGTTTCATATTTTTTGCGTACCGTTGGGTTTTCACCGAATCTCCAGGAAGAAAAGACACTCTGAATCCTAAGCTTTATTTGATCAGGTATGAGCCAAGACTTTTTATGGTCAGGCAATTTTAGATTGAATGCACTACATCAGCGGATTTTGTTGTGGGAATTTATTCTGTCACCAGTAGACAAAATAAATTCCACTGAACTCTATTTGCTCAATATTTATAATGTAGTGCGATACTTCTGTAATTCCGTTCGCAATAGCGCGATTTCTGCTCTTAATTCATCAATATCTGCTTGTAAGTCTACTGTATCTGTACTGGGTTGACTATAACCTGTAGTTGCGCTGTTTTCTGCTGCTTCGGCTGCCCGATTAGCTCTGAGCATAACTTCTTCTGTAAACTGGCGTAGTTGCTCTCTGGTTTCAGCATCAAATTTACCCAGTTCACTCAAAGCATCGGTCAAGGCGACCTCTACACGCTCATTAATTAGTTCAGCTACTGCTCTACCTACAAAAAAGGCTTGTACAAGGGGGTGATTCATAAATTTTTGTTACGTTGCTCCGCAAGAAAATTATAACCTGACTATAAGCTTTACGGTTTGTGCTGAGGCATAAGGTTTTGGGGTTATGTCCTAAAAGTGGTCGGACAAAATTAAATTCATTTGTTGAGAGAGGTAATGGGTAATGGGTAATGGGTAATAAATTAATTATTCCTCCCCTGCCCCCTGCCCCCTGCCTCCTGCATGATTTGGGTTGGTACTGTTTCTTCTATGTTTAAGATTAGAAAATATAATACCAAACCTAAAACCTTGATTAATAGGCTGTTTATCATCTATTAGTATATATGTATTATTAAAAAGATAGAATTTATGGTAAACAGATGGTGACATGAAGTGGGTAGAATATAACCGCAGTATTTATAAAGCAGGTATATCTAGCGCGTGAAGATATTTGTATATCATACTCCCGAATTAACTCCTAGTGATACGATACCAGAATGCGCGATCGCTGTTGATGTCCTCCGTGCCACAAGCACAATGGCCACGGTTCTAGCGGCTGGTGGGGAAGCTGTGCAGGTATTCAGTGACCTAAACCAACTGATAGAAGTTAGCGAAAATTGGCCGGCAGAAAAACGATTGCGGGCTGGAGAACGGGGTGGTGGAAAGGTTGCTGGTTTTGATTTGGGTAACTCTCCTCTAGATTGTACAGAGGAAGTGGTGGAGGGACGGCGTTTATTTATTAGCACCACCAATGGTACTCGCGCCTTACAACGGATACAAGATGCCCCAATTGTCCTGACAGCGGCTTTGATTAATCGGGAAGCTGTGGTCAAATTTCTTTTAGAAAAGCAACCGGAAACAGTTTGGATTGTGGGTTCTGGCTGGGAAGGAACTTTTTCTTTAGAGGATACAGTTTGTGCTGGAGCGATCGCTCACAGTCTTTGCCAACAGTTTAACGCATCCCTAGAAGAATTAGCTGGTAATGATGAAATGATTAGTGCGATCGCTCTTTATTCTCAGTGGCAAAATGACCTATTAGGACTACTGCACAAAGCCAGTCACGGTCAAAGATTATTGCGTCTAGAATGTTACGAAGACCTAAAATACTGTTCCCAAACCGATATTTTGGATATTTTACCTATCCAGCAAGAACCAGGAGTTTTAAAAAGTTACCATAAATAACTAAGTAAGTTAGCGTTAAAAATTGTCGTTATGGCAAGGGAACAGGGAACAGGGAACAGGGAAGAAAGTTAAAATAATAGACATTAGACATCTCCATAAAAGTAGAGACGTTCCATGGAACGTCTCTACAAGGGTTCTAAAAAACGCATATTTAATTTTCACCAGATGTCCAATGGATTTCCTGACTCCTGACTCCTAGCCCTAACGAAAAGACTTTTTTAACAAACCCTAATTAACCTTTACTGAAGATGAGAAAGCGGTACACCTAACCAACCTGAAAAGTTTTCCATTTGTGTAGATGAAGCATTTTCAACAGGTTTAATTTGATATCGTCCCGGATTTGGTGCAGCTAGGGTGACAGAATAGGTACGCAGTTCATCTTGGTGAAAAACAGCGATTTCAATAGTGTCTTTTGGCTGATAATCCTTTAATCGTTCACTTAACTGATTTGTTCCTACCTTAATTCCATTAATTGCTAATAACTCATCACCAGCGTCAATCCCTGCTGTTTGTGCAGGTGAATCGGCTTCTATAAACTTAATCATTTCCCGTCCATATTCAGTATTAATTTTCATACCCAAATAAGGCTGTTCTTCTTGCTCATTGACTAACTGCAAACCAAAGGGTTCTAAATACTGATCAAATGGCAAATCTGCTAGTCCATGAATGTAATTTTGATAAAATTCAGATAAATCAACTCCAGCCACAGATTCAATTACAGCTTGTAACTGTTGGGGAGTATAACCAATTTCAGTTTTGCCAAAATCTTGCCACATTTTCAACATTACATCATCGAGCGATCGCTCATTACGATGACGGGAACGAATTAACAAATCTAGCAACAACGATACCATTTCCCCCTTTAAATAATAAGACATTTGAGAGTTACCACTATTAGCATCTTGACGGTAGAGTTTAATCCACGCATCAAAACTAGACTCAGCCACTGCTTGAACCTTACGCCCCGGTGTTGTTTGATATTTGTTAATTTCTTTACCTAAATAAGTCAAGTATGACTTAACATCATAAATTCCCGCTCGTAAAGGAATCAATAAATCATAGTAACTCGTTGTTCCTTCACAAAACCAAAGAGAAGGTGTATAATTTTCTTGATCATAATCAAACACATCCAAACCTTTAGGACAAATGCGTTTAACATTCCAGAGATGAAAAAATTCGTGGGCTACCAATTGCAGAAACCGCTCATATTTATCTTGAGAACGAAACCCAAAACGTTGGTAAATTAACGAACAACAATTCTTATGTTCCAAACCTCCATAAGCTTGATTAAATAAATGGAGTAAAAACACATATCTTTGATATGGTAAACCCCCAAACATTTGCGCTTCCACTTCAATAATTTTCTGGAAATCTGCAATTAGACGCTGGGGTTGAAAATTTCCTTTGCCCCAAATTGCTAATTCATGAGGTTGATCTAATACATCAAAATGATATAACTCATGACGACCAATCTCAAACGGACTATCAACCAAAGTATCAAAATCCGCCGCGACAAAAGTATTGATTTGTTTAGCAACAGTTGGTAAACTCGTAGTTACTTGCCATTCAGGATCGGGAGGAACAATAGTAACTTGAATTGGTAGATTTTCCCAACCAGGAATCCTCAAAAACAGTGCCGCACCATTAAAATAACCATGAGTAGCATCTAAATGATTTGTGCGGACAGATAACTCATGAGCAAAAACGCGATAACGTAAAACTACTTCAGAAACATCACCTTTTTCTACCAGCCAATGATTTTTACTCACCTTTCGCCAAGATAAAGGTTCAGCACCGGCAAAAGCGGCAAAATCTTGTAAATTTTTAGCGT
>NZ_JAYGHC010000001.1:0-7575 GCF_034932285.1 Cronbergia sp. UHCC 0137 | reverse complement strand
TTCCGTTGCCTTGCTGGTTAAAAATATTTTATCTAACCACAGAGGCACAGAGTTCACAGAGAAAAAACCTAAATTTCCAAAACCCGCACCAAAAAAGCCCATTTATCTGCTGCTTCTTCGATAATCTTGGCTGTTGGTTTACCCGCACCATGTCCTGCTTTTGTTTCAATTCTAATTAAAACAGGTGCATCACCAATATGAACTTCTTGTAAAGCCGCAGCAAATTTGAAACTATGGGCAGGAACAACGCGATCGTCATGATCTGCGGTAGTAATTAAAGTAGCGGGGTAGGTTGTCCCTGATTTGAGGTTATGCAGTGGTGAATAAGCGTATAGAGTTTTAAATTCTTCGGGGTTTTCTGCTGAACCATATTCGGAAGTCCAAGCCCAGCCAATAGTAAATTTGTGGAAGCGCAACATATCCATCACACCTACTGCTGGTAAAACTGCACCAAATAAATCAGGACGTTGCACCATACAAGCCCCCACCAGCAAACCACCATTACTTCCGCCACCAATAGCCAGTTTTGCAGGTATAGTGTAATTATTAGCAATTAACCATTCAGCAGCAGCAATAAAGTCATCAAAAACATTTTGCTTTTGCTCTTTCATCCCTGCTTGATGCCATTCTTCTCCATATTCACCACCACCACGAAGATTTGGCATAGCATACACGCCACCCATTTCTAGCCACACCAATAAACTAACAGAAAAGGTGGGAGTTAGGGAAATATTAAAACCCCCATAAGCATATAAATAAGTTGGGTTATTGCTATCTAATTCAATCCCTTTTTTGTGCGTGATAAACATTGGTATCTGAGTACCATCTTTACTGGGATAAAAAACTTGTTTTGTTTCATATTCGTCAGGATTAAAATCTACCTTTGGCTGACGAAATATTTTACTCTTACCCGTTTTCATGTCATAGTGGTAAATAGTTCCTGGTGTAGTAAAGCTGGTGAAACTATAAAAGGTTTCTGTTTCATGACGTTTACCACCAAAACCAGAAGCTGAACCAATTCCAGGTAATTCTACTTCCCGGACAAAATTACCATTGAGGTCAAATATTTTAATTTGACTTTGAGCATTTTGGAGATAATCAGCAACAAATTGATTATTTAAAATCCCTACGCTTTCTAATGTTTCGGCAGATTGGGGAATGATTTCTTGCCAATTTTCTGAGATTGGGTTTTGGCTATCAATGGCTATTACCCTACCTCTAGAGGCATTTAAATCTGTACGGAAATAGAAGAAACTATCATCATTACCAATAAAACTGTAATTTGCCTGAAATTGATTAATTAATTCGACAACTTCACTATCAGCATTAGTTAAGTCTTTGTAAAACACCAAATTTCTAGGATCAGTTCCCAGCCAAATTGAAATAATTAAATATTTTCCATCTTCTGTAACGTTACCACTAAAACCCCATTCTTTTTGATCAGGACGATGATAAATTAATTTATCGGCTGATTGGGGATTGCCTAGTTGATGATAGTAAAGTTTTTGGTAATAGTTAACATCTTCTAATTTAGTTTTTTGGTTTGGTTCATCATAACGACTGTAGAAAAAACCTTGATGATCGTGTGTCCAAGATGCACCAGAGAATTTAATCCATTTGAGGTGATCTTCTAAATCTTCACCTGTTTCTACATCGCGCACTTTCCACTCTTGCCAATCAGAACCAGAACTAGATAAACCATAAGCTAAAAGTTTACCATTTTCGCTGATAGAAAGTCCAGAAAGAGCAACAGTACCATCTTCTGAAAGTTTATTTGGGTCAAGTAAAACTCTAGGTTCTGCATCTAGGTTTAGGAGAGTGTAGAGAACACTTTGATTTTGCAGTCCATCGTTTTTAAAATAAAAGTAGTTATTACCTTCTTTAAAAGGAGTACCATATTTTTCATAATCCCAAAGTTTGGTGAGACGCTGTTTAATTTTTTCTCTAGCAGGAATTTCGTTCAAGTAAGCAAAAGTGATTTGATTTTCTGCTTCAATCCAATTTCTTGTTTCGTCCGTATCTGGGTCTTCTAAATTACGGTAAGGATCTGCAACCTCAGTACCATGATAATTATCAATTTGATTACTTTTGTCGGTAGGTGGGTAAGTGAGGGTTGTTTTCGGGTAAGACATAATATAGGATTAATAACCGTGCGTGTACATTATCCTATTTTGTCACCTGTGAACTAATATTGGCGCAAATAAACGCGCTTAAAAATGCCATTGTGAGTCCGCAGATTAACGCAGATTAACGCAGATTAGGGGAGAGCGATCGCTAGTAAGGGGCTTCCAAATAAAAAAACACTCAACCACCTAACGCAAAAAATCTCTCAAACCCTCATTCCTCTGCGTTCTCTGCGCCTCTGCGGTTAGTTAATCTAGATAATTTATTTTTTGGAAGTCCCTAAGTCTACATAGGGTTTTGTCAGTTCCAGTAAAGGATGTAGAGACGTTCCATGGAACGTCTCTACAAGGGTTTAAAGTTACTGTACACTGGCAGAGAAGACAAAATCATTAGCTGTGAGATTATTGGCTGTAATTCCCATTAACAAAGCTAATTCAGTTTGTCCGGTTTTGAGTAAGGTATCGTTGGCTATTTGTTCTCGTACCACCTGGCCAAAACTGAGTATTTCTACACCACCAAAGCCGATTTTATCAATCCCGATTTCAAAATCTTGAATAGTATTTTTGCTAGTTGGTAAACTACCATTAGCAATCCAGAACTGGTCAGCACCATTACCACCAGTTAAACTATTATTTCCTTGAATCACAAATAATTGATCATCACCATCACCACCAAATAAATAATCATCAGAATTTGCCACTAATCTGTCATTTCCTGAACCACCGTAGAGACGATTATTGTTTCCTCCACTGGTGAGGTTGTCGTCACCTGAACCACCAAATAGAAATTGATTTGATCCTTCTATTATTGTTAATTCATCTGTCCCTGCTGCACCAAATACATTGTTACTACCATTGCCTTGTGCTACGGTTATTTTGTCGTTACCATTGCCACCATTAACAGTGGTATTGTTAGCAATTCCATTTGCACCGACGGTAACGGTATCATCTCCATCTCCGGCAAATACGCTAGAGTTGCTATTTACAAATACATTGTCATTGGCATTGCCGGCAAAAATGGTGTTGTTGTCAATGGATACTATGGTATCTGCTCCGTCACCTGCAAATAATAATTGTCCTGGTGTGGGGTTAAGTTGTTCGCTGTTTGTTGAACCGAAACTGATGTTAGAAACGGTGGGGGGTTCTGCAATTGTAATAGTAAAGATATCGCTGACAGTTGCTCCGGTTGTATCTGTAGCGATCGCTTTTTGGGATATGGGAGAGCGATCACTGTTGTAGGGGTACAGTGAGGGGCGATCGCCAAACTCAGGATAGGAGATACCAAATGGGTTCTATACAACTGGTACAAAATAGTTACCGACAACCAAAGTATTCAAACTGGAATCACCAGATTTAAATTGAATGCCAGTCACGTCTGCAACCAAATCCTTAGTAGATTGGAAAACAGATGTAGCATCATTCACAGATAAATAGCTGCGAGAGCCAAACTGGAAAAATACTGCCTCTTGAGTACCCAAAGCTTGATTACCCGCCACCGAAGGAGAGCGATCGCCATACACTGTACCCAAGGCTGCTGATAAAGTCGCCCCACCAATGAGTCCGGCATTGAATAAGTTACTGGGGTTGAACGTGAGATCAAAGCGATCGCCATCTGGTTGCTTGAAGTCGGCAATGATATCAATCTGATTACCACTGAGAACACTCTCAGTCAGAGCCGTATAGAGGAATTTATCTGCACCTCCATTACCTGCAAGGACATCCCGATTGCCAAGACCAATGATGGTGTCAGCACCAGCACCGCCCAATAAGCGGTTAATACCCGATGTACCTGTGAGGATTTCTCCACCATTGCCAGCCTGAAAGCCAGTACCACCAGTGGCTGCTGGGGGAGCGGGTTTATGTCGCTCCCCAAAGTTGTAGCCTGTGCCGTTTGCGCTTGCTGCGACGGTAATATTGCTAAACATATCATTGCTGACAGTTCCACCCAAACTACCAACGGTATCTATGCCATCATTAAAGCCTGTTAGTTGGGTTTCTATGAGGGTATAATTGCCTGAGAACAGATTAGTAAATTGGTAAGTACCATTGGTGGCGGTGGTAGTGGTGCGGTTAACCGTTGTGCCGTTGTTATCCGTACCAGTTAGGGTGATGGTGATACCTGCTAAGAGGGTTTCTCCAGTATCTATAACACCGTCGTTGTCGGCATCTAAATAGGTCATCCCCGATAGTTGGGCAGTAGGGTTAATGGTGACTGCGATCGCAAAGATATCGCTAACATTTGCTCCGGCTTGATCTGTAGCGATCGCTCTAACATTCAGATTCCCCACATTATTATTAGTTGGAGTACCGCTAAAGGTGCGGGTTGTAGGATTAAAAGTCAACCAACTTGGTAAAACATTACCATTTTCTAATGTTGCTGAATATGTGAGAACATCACCAGCGTCAATATCTGTGAAGGTATTGCTGGGAATTTGGAAATTGAATGCTTGATCTTCATTGGTTGTTTGATCGGCGATCGCATTTTTAACTACAGGTAAATCATTTACAGGTTTAACGGTAATAGTAACAGTGGCAGTGGTGGTTTCTGTGCCATCGCTGAGGTTATAGGTAAAGGTGTCTATGCCTTCAAAGTTGAGGCTAGGGCTGTAGGTGAAGGTGTCGTCGTTGTTAAGGGTGGCGATACCGTTGCTGGGAGGGGTAGCGAGGCTAAGAGTGAGAGGATTTGTTTCCGTGTTGCCGTCGTTGGCAAGGACGTTGATGATAATAGGTGTATCTTCGTCGGTGATGGTAGTGTCGTCAACGGCAGTAGATGCGGAGTTGATAATGAAAGCCGGAGCGCCTGGGTCGGTAATTTGTCCATTGACGGTTAAGTCGTCATCCCCCCGCTGACCATCAACGAAATTGAGGATTATTTCGTTTTGACCATCGCCATTTATGTCTTGGAAGATTGCACCAGTATTAGTGAGCAAATCGAAGGTGAACTCATACCAGTGCGGGGTGTTGTTGTCGAAGGTTGCGCCATATTTCCAATAACTGTTGGCAGTAGCGCCTTGGGGTAAGAATAGGGTGAGAGTAGTTGCACTTCCTAAATTAACTTGTGGGATGTTGAAATCAAAGAATCCTAGTGAAAAATCTACATTAGGGGGCGTAGTAGCAGGGTCGGGATTAGAAATTACCTGAACATTGGCCGAGGGCTGCCCTTCGGGTGCGGTGAAGGTGACATATTCGTTATTAGGTGTTTGGATGGAAACGATGTTATTTTGTTCGTTATCGGGGGTTCCATCAAAATTTCCATCTACAGGAGGGGCAAAATCATTATCAATAAAGGTAATATTTTGGGATGTTGTACTTCCTAAAACCAGACCTGATGAGGGGTTGGTTAGGGTTAAGGTAGCGGTTTCTGTTCCTTCCACTAGAGCATCATCAACAATTGTGAAGGTAATTGTTCCTGTGGTTTGTCCGTTGGGGATGGTGATAGTGCTATTGCTGAGGCTGTAATCTTCGCTGGTGATACCTGTTCCCGCAATCTCTACGCCAATGGTTTGATTGCCCAAAACGGTGCTAGAGGCGGTAGCTGTGACTGTAACTACGGTTGTTCCCGCTTCTGAACCTGAATTGGAGCTAACGGAAAGATTAACGGTAGGGAAATCATTATCGGCAATGGTAATGTTTTGAGACGTTGTGCTACCTAAAACCAGTTCTGATGAGGGGTTAGTTAGGGTTAAGGTGGCAGTTTCTGTTCCCTCAACTAAGGCATCATCAACAACGGTAAAGGTTACAGTCCCTGTGGTTTGCCCATTTAAGAAGGTGATGGTGCTATTGCTCAGGTTGTAATCACTGGAGGTGATGCCTGTTCCGGTAATGGCTAAGTCAATGGTCTGGTTACCGATAACTGGATCAGAAGCACTAGCCGTGACTGTAACTATGGTTGTTCCTGCTTCCGAGCCTGTATTGGTGCTAACCAAAAGATTGACACGGGGGAAGTCGTTATCGGTGATAGTGACCGTTTGGGAGGTAGTGCTACCTAAAAATAAGCCAGAGGAGATACTGCTAATGGCGATAGTGGCGGTTTCTGTTCCTTCTACCAGTGTGTCGTTAACAATAGTAAAAGTTCTTGTCCCGATTGTGCCTCCGTTGGGAATGTTGATAACGCTGCTACTGAGGGTGTAATCTCCGGTAGTAATGCCTGTTCCTGTGACGGTTAGGTTGACATTTTGATCGCTTAGGACTGGACTTGAGGCAGTGGCGGTGACGGTAACTACAGTTGTTCCTGCTTCTGTTGCGGCGTTGGTACTGAGGGATAGGTTAACGAAGGGGAAGTCATCGTTGATTAGGGTGATGTTTTGGGATGTTGTGCTGCCTAATACTAATCCTGCTGAGGGGTTAGTTAGGGTTAAGGTGGCAGTTTCGGTTGGCTCGATTAGGGTGTCATTGACGACGGTAAAGGTTACAGTCCCTGTGGTTTGCCCATTTAAGAAGGTGATGGTGCTATTGCTCAGGTTGTAATCACTGGAGGTGATGCCTGTTCCGGTAATGGCTAAGTCAATGGTCTGGTTACCGATAATCTCCGGCAGTAATGCCTGTTCCTGTGACGGTTAGGTTGACATTTTGATCGCTTAGAACTGGACTTGAGGCAGTGGCGGTGACGGTAACTACAGTTGTTCCTGCTTCTGTTGCGGCGTTGGTGCTAATAGATAAGTTAACGAAGGGGAAGTCATCGTTGATTAGGGTAATGTTTTGGGAGGTTGTGCTGCCTAATACTAATCCTGCTGAGGGGTTAGTTAGGGTTAAGGTGGCAGTTTCGGTTGGCTCGATTAGGGTGTCATTGATGACGGTGAATGTGACTGTACCCGTGCTTGAACCGTCGGGAATGAGAATGGTATTGCCACTAAGGGTATAGTCTGCTGAGGTGACTGTTCCTGAAACTGTTAGGTCAACGCTTTGGTTGCGTAATACGGGGCTAAGGGTGGTAGCAGTTACGGTGATTAGGGTTGTTCCTACTTCTGTTCCGGTTGTGGTACTAACGGAGAGGTTAACGGGTTGGATGTAGATAAAGTTATCGGAAGTTAGGGATAAATTAGTAACGCCTTGGATAATACCGATGAGTTCGTCGGGTTCGCTGCCGGGTTTGTCTAGGTATAATTCTGTGTTGCCGCTAACAACATTCAGACGGTAAAGTGTGGGACTGCCAGCGAGTTGAATAATATCGTGAGTTTCAAATCCTATGATGTTGGCGTAGTCATCCGTTCCCGCAGTAGTAGTATTGAGGTCATCGTAGTATTGTTTAATAGCATCAGCAAGGATGATTTTATCCGCACCACCACCAGCGTTAATGGTATCGATTCCTCCATAACCATTGATAACATCATTGCCATCTCCTGTGATAATGTAATCACCAAAGATTGTGCCAGTAATATTGAACCTTTCAATATTAGAAAAATTGACAATGTGATAGTAGTAACTAGGGGAATAATAATTGCCATAACTACCA